>QHPW01000278.1:11129-15400 GCA_003219675.1 Verrucomicrobiota bacterium | reverse complement strand
CAATAAACCGCGTGAAATTTCAAAATGTCCTTGCCGATGACGTGAATGTCTGCGGGCCAGAGTTCGAGGGCATCTTTGCGATCCCGGATTTCCGATTTCAGCGCGGCCAGCACGGCGGGATCCCCGTGAGCCGCGGGGACGCTGAGGTAGTTGACCAGTGCATCGAACCAGACGTAGGTCACGAAATGCTCGTCGAAGGGCAGGGGAATGCCCCAGTTCAGCCGGGCCAATGGGCGGGTGATGCAGAGGTCGTCGAGTTCGTTGCTGTTCAGAAAGCCGAGCACTTCATTGCGGCGTTGCGCCGGCTGAACGAAGTCCGGATTGGCCCCAAGGTACTGGATCAACCATGGCTGGTGCGCTTTGAGTTTGAAGTAGTAATTGTCCTCCACAAGTTCCACGACTTCACCGTAGCCCGGATCGAAAGTCCGGTCGGGCCGCCGGTCTTTTTCGGTCAGAAAGGTCTCCTCTTTGAGCGAATAAAAGCCGCGGTATTGAGCTTTATAAAAATGACCTGCAGCATGGAGCTTTGAAAGGATGGCCTGCACCACCGCTCGATGGCGCGGCTCCGAAGTGCGGACAAAGTCGTCGTTGGAAAGATTCAGCCTTTTCGCAAACGCCTTCCAGGTCGCGGCCAGTGCGTCGCAATACGGCTGCGGTTTTTTCCCGCTGTCCAGCGCGGCCTGTTGGACTTTCTGGCCGTGTTCATCGAGGCCGGTGAGAAAAAAAACATTCTCGCCGAAACTGCGATGAACCCGGGCGATCACGTCCGCGACGATTTTTTCGTACGCATGGCCGAGGTGGGGCTCGCCGTTGACGTAGTCAATGGCGGTCGTCAGATAAAAGCGTTTCGTCATGCGCGGATTTACTTTGGCGGACGCGGGGCCGGTTGGCAATCCTGGCGGTCAATGGGGAGTGACCTGATTTCATATCTGCTTAAGCAGATCAGGACACTACCTACAACAGAGCCAGGCTGCCCGTCACCGCCGCCATCAGCCAGACCCACAGCACGGCGCCGGTGCGGCTCCAGCCGCGGCGGACCAGCCGATGCGAAAGGTGATTATTATCGCCGAGGTAGAACGGCTTGCCCGATTTCCAGCGGATCATTACAACCCAGACCAGGTCAATGAGCGGCACCGCCAGGACGAGCAACGGTTTGAACACGGCCAGAACCTCCGGATTTTTGCGGGAGTAAAAGTGCGGGAGGATAGCGATCACAGCCAGCAGGTAACCGACCAGATGGCTGCCGGCATCGCCGAGGAAAGCGCCGGCCTTTGGAAAATTGTAGGGCAGAAAACCCAGCAGCGCGCCGGCGCCGACCAGCGCAATCAAAGCCACGAGATACTGCCCCGCGGCGGCGGCGATCAGGGCGAAACACGAAGCGGCAATGACTCCGAGACCGGCGCAGAGACCGTCCATATTGTCCATGAAATTGAACGCGTTGGTCACGGTCAGTATCCAGAGGAGTGTGATGACGTAGCTGAAGAGCGCGTTGTGAACAAACAACGTGATTCGCACGCCGGCGGCCGCGACCAACAGGGCGATGAGCGATTGGCCGCTGAATTTGACCGCCGGGCGCAGTTCATGCCGGTCGTCCCAGCAGCCGAGCGCCACCATCCCGAGCGCCCCGAACAGAATGGCGATCAGCTCCACCGCGCGCCGGCTCAAGCCGTAACCCAAAAGATTGGCCGTGTTGATTCCCAACAGACCGGATTTCACCGCGATCGCCCCGCCCGCCAACGGAGCCGCGATGCCGGCCAAGACGGCCAGACCGCCCGCCAGCGGCACCGGCGCATCGTGAATCTTCCTGTGTCCCGGATCATCCACCAGGCCGGCGCGCAAACACCACTTTCGCCACAGCGGGAGAGTGATCGACGTTGTGAACCACGCGCTCAGAAACGCCAGCAGGTAGGCGTTGAACGGAAAGCTCATCGGGAGCCTCCAATCCCGGCTGTTCTTTTCCGCGGGCCCCCGGGCGGGAGTCGGGTGATGACGTGCGGGAGGCGCATCGCCGGGTCAATGGTCCGAGGATGCCTTCAGTTGGCTGAGTCTTTGAGCGATTTGCTTTGCTTCCTCGGTGTCGGGCGGCGCGTGCTTCAGATAGGCATCGTAATGCTTGATCGCGGCGGGGACATCCTTGCGCCGGAAGGCGATCTCGCCGAGACCGTAATAGACGCGGTGTATCCCCGGCAGGAGCTTTTGGAGCGTTTCGTAGTCGCGCTGGGCCGCGTCGAGCTGGTCGTTCTGCAAATTGGCAATGGCACGATTCATCAACGCGACGGGGTTGTTGGGTTGCAGCTTCAGAACCTGATTGAGCGGCGCGACAGCGTCTTTGTAAGCTTTGGTCTGAATGCAAATCGCGCCTTTGTCGAGCAACGCCTGGACGTTTTCGGGGTCGCTCTTGAGCACGGCGGCGATGGCGGCGCCAGCCTGGTCGTAGGTTTCGAGTTTCATGCAGATGTAAGCCTTGCTCAGCAACGCGGCGGCATTGTCGGGCTTTAGTTTCAATTGTTCATCCAGCGCAGCAAGGGCGTTGGTCAGAAGATTGGCCTGCACATACAACTGCACCAGGGAATCGAGAAGGGCGTTGTTTTGCGGGTGTTGCCGGCGCGCGGCGAGCAATAGTTTCTCTGCGGTGTTGGTGTCGCCTTTGCCGAGGTGTGCCATGGATTCCAGGCGCACCAGATCGATCAGGTTGGTTGAGTTCAATGGATGCGTGGCCTGGCGGGCGCGGATTTCGCCGGCGACCTCCAGCGCCTTCTCCGGGAGCTGGCCGAGCAGAAAAACGTTCGCGAGCCAGAAGCGGGCTTCGAGGTTGTCCGGTTCGAGTTGAAGAACCCGCGTGAATTGCAATGCCGCCTGTCGGAAGAGGCTTTGGGACGCGAACGTCTTCCCGAGACGCAAACAGATGCCGGGGTCATCGATGGGTCCGTTGACGGCGAGCAGCGCGTTCCAGGTCTGGTAACGGCCAAATTTCTCGTCCAGCGATTGACTCGCCGCGGATGACTCTGTGCCCCTCCCGCGGAGCGTCTGATTGAAACTTAGATTGATATCGACCGCGACATTTTGCGGGTTCAACGTGCGCGCCAACTGCAAAGCCAGGGCCGCATCCTCGAGCCGCCCAAGCTTCTGCAGCTCGACACCCCACCAGTCCAGTGCCCGCGAGTACCAGCGACCGACCACACGGGCGTCGTTGATTCTCTTGCCGATCAGCGTGGCCAACCGCTCAAGAGCGGGACGCGCCTGGCTCCAGAACTCCTGGTTCTCCTTTATGAGGGCGTCTGACGGTGGCGGATACGTGATCGCGTTGGTTGCGTAAGGCTGCAGATGATAAACCAGTCCATGCGGTTGCAGGTAGAACGGCTCGAAATAGTAGCCGAAACTCGGATGCAGGTAATAGACGTCGTTGCTGTGGGCCAGAAGGCTCGCCTGATACATGAGATACGAGCGATCCAGGGTCGCCATCGGGACCGCCGGTGCAAGGCCTGTTGATAGAATGCGAATGGCATCAGGCCGGTGTCGGCCAGAATCGTTTGGTCTGCCCCGGCCTTTTGCCTCAGGTTCAACCCGGTCAGGGCCAGGATGTAGGGTTGATCGGACAGCGCGATGATGTCGTGGACGGGAAATCCCAGCGTGGTCAGCCCGGCGAAATCGCGAAGTAATGAGCTGTTGGCCCGGATCAGAGGGAGGTTGCGGTACACCAGTCCGACAGGCGCGGCAATCACCGTGATCCCAACCGCGAGCATGACCAGAGGATTCACCAGGCGAGCGGTGGGGGAGATTTTTTGCCGGGTCTGGGTTGCAGGTCGTCCGAAAACCAGCAGGAAATACCCGACAAAGTAACCAAGACAAATGGCGCCCAGATAATAAAACGTCAGAAAGTTCACGCCGTACCAAGGGTCGTCGATCTGCTGGAGCAGACGTTTGTCCACGAGTGATCGAGCGCTGATCTGCGCGTCAAAAGCGGTCCAGATGCCTGCCGCGAGGAACGCGGCATGCACGCCCCGGAACATCAGCGCCGTGACAGCCGCGCCCACGGGACTGGTTTCGCCGAACGTGGACGGCCAACGAATTCCAATCAGCAACAAAGGCAACAAGGAAGTCAACCCGGCCCACAAGGCAATGGATCGCAGCGGAGGAAAAAGAAGGGCGCCTTTCTCGCCCACGAGCGGAAGTCGCAACGCCCTCCAAAAGCCGAGGCCGGACGGATAGTTAATCGCGTAGAGCAGCGGCAACAGAAGGTACAATGTCAATCCTGCGGCACCCCAGCCAAA
>QHPW01000278.1:6099-11112 GCA_003219675.1 Verrucomicrobiota bacterium | reverse complement strand
TACGCCGGGAAAAATCCAATCATTCCGAAGTTGCTGGTGGCGGCGATTCCGTAAACCAGCGCCGAACGCGTCAGCCAGCTTTCACGCGTGTCGCTGCGATACGCCAGCAGGCAACGGATGACATAAGCGAAAAGCAGGAGATCGAGCATCTCGCCGGTGGCGGCGGTGGCATGTTCCCAGAAGGTTGACTGCAACCCGCACACCAGCGCTGCGAACAACGGCGGCACCCACGCCGCCGGAATGCTCAACAGCGAAAACTCGCTCCGTTCACGTTGGCGTTGTTCGCGCGTCCGGTCGTGAGGCAGCAGAGCGACAGATCGCGCCAGTAATCCGAGCGTCAACGCCCCGCAAATCGCCGCGAACAGGTTCAACCCCACCGGCTGCCAGGCCGCGGGCAGCAGGCGAAACGGCAGCAGGACCAGAAAATGGAGCGGCTGAAAACCGACTGCTTCATTGATGGAAGGAGCCAATGCCTCCCGGACGACGCCGGCGACAATCGGGAGGCTGGAGAGTGAGACCCAGCGGTTCAGTGTCAGCGCATAAACCACCAGCGCTGTCGCAGTGATCAACCACGGGAGACGCGATTGGACAAAAGCGGACTGTTCTTGGTTTTCCATAAGGTTGAGCTGGCCAGAGTTGAAACCATGAGCCGCCGGTTGACAAGGTTAGTTTGGCGACTCAAGGGGTCTGTTTGGCCCGCAAATCCGCCACGCATTCGATATGTTGCGTCTGGGGAAACATGTCCAACGGAATCACTTTCACCAGCTCGTAGACTCCTTTGTCGCACAAAACGTTCAAGTCGCGCGCCAGCGCCGCCGGATGACACGACACGTACAGGAGCTGGGCGGGGCGGGTTTGTCGCAGCACTTGAAGGCTGGAGTGCGAACAGCCTGTCCGGGGCGGATCCAGTAACACCGCCGTCGCGTTCGCTGAAAAACGCTTCAGCAACCCGGCCAGAAGTTGCGCCACGTCGCCGGCCAGAAATTCGCCGTTGGCAATCTGTCGATTCGCGGCGTTGTGCCGGGCGGCGTTGATGGCCATCTGATCAATTTCGATTCCGGCAAACGATTCCACGAGATCGCCCAGCTCGATGGCGAAAAAGCCGACGCCACAATACGCGTCCACCAGATGCCGCACCCCGCTGTCACGCACGCGTTCGCGGGCCAGGGCGATCAGTTCCGGGAGCAGGAAAAAATTGTTTTGAAAGAACGAATCGCGGGGCACGTCCCAGCCTTCCGGCGCAGCGCGCAACACGACTTTGAGGCCTCCTTTCGGCGGCGGATTGGCGCGGACACGTTTGATTTGTTCGTTGAGCCCGGGCTCGGCAATCCTGCACTCCTCGATGTCCACCACCAGCCGGTTGTCGTGGCGGATGAACCCGAGGTTCAAGCCCTGTTTGAATTTGTCCCACTGGCTGCGCAGCATGATGCGGTTCCGGTAGCCGTAGGGACGGGGGCAGGGAACCACCGGCTCGACGGCGTCCCCGGCATAACCCCCGATGCGTTGAAATAAATCGGTGATTTGCTTGTGTTTGATCCGCAGTTGCGCGCGGTAGTCCATGTGCTGGTACTGGCAGCCCCCGCAGTCGCCGAAGTAGCGGCAGGGCGGCCGGACCCGCTCCGGCCCGGGTTTCAGGACTTGCAGCAGCCGCCCCCGCGCAAACCTCCTTTTCACTTCCGTGATCTCCAGTTCAACCTCCTCGCCCGCCAGCACGAACGGGACGAAGACAACAAAGTCATCCACGCGTGCCACACCTTCGCCGCCGAAGGCGATGTCCTGGATCATGACAGCCAGCCGGGTCCCCGGAGAAAGCGCGGGCCCAGGGTGTGTCGAGGCTGTCATGGCGCATTGTATTGGCAGCGGGTGCGCCGCCGATCAAGTTTTGATTTCCTCCGAAGGGACGGGCGCATCTTCTTGACACTGCCCTCGACTCGACTGGCACCGCGGAGCGCCGATCTCCGATCCGGCGCGTTTCCGGGTGCTTTTCAATACCTGCCGGGTCGGAGACCGGCGCTCCGGTGGCAGTGTCAGGATGCGCCCCGAAGGGACCGCCGGGCGTCGCTGACCCGCCTCCCGGTTCCGCCGCCGCCGTGGGAAAGCGGCGGCGCTCCGGGATTTCCGGATCGTGTGCGCCGGAAATGTTTTTTGCCTGAAAACGAAATTATTTTGCGTGCGGCACGCGTTCGTAATGTTCGCGCAGCAGGTCGTCGCCAAAATCGCGCTCAAAATCGCGCCAGACCGCATGAATATGATTCGCGTCGTTCTGCGTGTTGTCGTATTCCATCAGAAACGTCGGGCCTTGCACCCGGTAGTAATGGCCCTTTTTCGGCTCGACGCCGCCTGCCCAGGCGAAAAAAAGATTCTTCGTTCCGGCCTTCTCAATTTTCTTCAGGTCCTGGTCCGCGATTTCGGGGCGATAACGAAAAACGTATTCCCTGATGATCTGCCAGAGCAAACCGCTCTGGGCTTTGTTCAATTTCGCGGCGGGAATGCCCATCGGCATCAGGGCTTTGGCTTTGCGATCGTTGCCGGTGATGATTTCTCGCGGCGCGCTGTTGGTGTAAATCGCGGCCTTCTTCTGCTCGTCATTCAGCGACTTGACCAGTTGTCGCGCCAGATCCTCCTCCGCGCCGAGCACGCGCAGCCCGTTGCGCGGCCCTGCGCGGACTTCGCCGGGATTCGAGCCGAGGAACGACGGCGTGACGGAAATCTCCTTGCCTTCGGCGAGCATGAAGTTCAGCGACAGGTGATGGACTTCGACGCGCCAGCCCCAGGTGCCTTTTGCGTCGGGTTTGCCGAAAATCGTCACGAAATAAAGCTCCGGATCGCGCGCCGGGCCTTTGCCCTGTTCGAGGTCGCGGAGCACCTGCTCCAGGCTCATGATGGTCGAGGCCTTCAAATAACCGCGATGGCTCAACGCGGTGCTCAGCAGCGCGTGCGCGAGGTGCTTTTGCTCCGGCTTCATTTCCTTGAGCGGAAGCCCCTTTCGCTCGCGCGGAATGAAATGCCAGTTGAACCGTTCGTTGGCGTTCACCGGGTAAGTGGCTTTGGCGGTCTGCTCCGGCGTCAGCGTCGCCAGAAAATTGTCCGCTGCCATCGCCATTTCTTCCGCGACGACGCGGGTATCATCAGCGGGATGCGCCCGGAGGGGAAAAGCAGCCAGTTGCGAACAGAGAAGGAGGATTGGAAGGCATCGGATGATTTTCATGCCGCCAAGTCAAGACCAGCCGCGCAGAAAGGCAAACCGAAAATGAAGCGCCCTCTGTTGGGTGGCCGCAAAAAGGCGCAAAAGGCGCAAAAAGTGTCCGTCGCATGGCCCGGCGGAGTTCGATTTATTTTTGTCCGGCAGTGAAGCCTGCCGAGTTTGATTTGTTCAACGCGACTTGGTTTGTGCTTTTTGTGCCTCTTTGCGGCTGTCTTGCTCCCGTTGCGAAATTTCAAATTTCAAATTTCCGGCGTTCGATTACCGTTGCGCCCGTGAAGCTTCTTTTCATCGCCGACATCGTGGGGGAGCCGGGGCGTCGCGCGGTCAAACAGCTCGTGCCACAGCTCCGCCGGCGCCACGACCTCGATGTCGTCATTGCCAATGGCGAGAACGCCGCCGGGGGTTCCGGCATTACGCCGAAGACCGCCGAGGAAATTTTTTCCTCGGGCGTGGACGTCATGACCAGCGGCGATCATCTCTGGGATCAGAAGGAAGTCATGGAGCTGCTGGCGAACGAGAAGCGCTTTCTTCGCCCGCTCAATTATCCGCCCGGCACGCCGGGGCAGGGGAGCGGAATTTTCGAAATCCGAAACCCGAAATCCGAAATCCGAAATGCGATCTCGATCGCGGTGTTGAATCTGCAGGGCCGCACCTTCATGCCGGTGTTGGAGAATCCGTTCCTGCTCGCCCAGGCCGAGGTCGAACGATTGCGGCAAACGACGAAAATCATTTTCGTGGACATGCACGCCGAAGCCACGTCGGAAAAGATTTCGATGGCGCGGATGTTGGATGGGAAGGCGAGCGCGGTGGTGGGCACGCACACGCACGTCCAAACTGCGGACGAGCAGATTTTCCCCGGCGGCACGGCGTATTTGACGGACGCGGGCTTCACCGGCCCGCACGAGAGCGTGCTGGGCCGGGAAATTGAGCCGGTCATCAAACGATTTTTGACCAGCCAGCCGCAGCGCTTTGAGGTGGCGAAGGAACGGGTGCTGCTGCAGGGTGTGATGATTGAAATTGATGACGCCAGCGGGAAAGCGGTGAAGATCGAACGTGTCTCTCAACTATTGTGACGGAGTATACGTATTTGAAAATGAGAACAAACGACGAACGAAGCATAAACAAGAGGCCGTGGTCGGTTTTTATGATTTCGTGTTTATCTGGATTCAGGTTTCAGGCAAGAAGGCAGCAGAAGCTAAAGCGCAGGCAGCCCTAGAAAAACAGCTCGAGTTAGAAAAGCAGCTTCAGGCAGTTCGCCTAGAGCGTGACACCGCTCAAACGCGTTTAGCTCCGTTTCTCGCAGTTGCTGAAATGCGGTTCACGAATGAGCCTCCAAACAAGCGGCTAGATTTGTTGATTGAAATGGTTAAGCACATTCAGCAGACCGTTGAGTCTGCTCAAACCAAACAGCGTGATCGCACTATCGATAAGCTGCAAGCCGAGGCAATGGTGAAACTCCTGAGGTCCGCCCCAAAGCACCCTGTAACACTGATTTTTCGGGGCGCAGATGATGAAGTTGCGCAGTTAGTGAATATGATAGAGGAGGTTCTACGAGCAGCACAGATACCGCTGACAAAAACATCGATAATTTCCCCTGATCCTTTCCCTCCCGGCATCAACATGACAGGCGGAAGGGGCGAGGAATTGGTATCGGAGGTCAATGCAATTAAAAAGGCACTCAGCATGGCAGGAATCGAGTGCGCGACTGCGCAGATCCCATCCTCTGAAGAGCCGATAAATATGCGCGTGGGTCGCAAGCCACCCAACTGATTCACGAATTGCGTGTTTTGTTTCAATGTCTTGATCGG
>QHPW01000278.1:0-5993 GCA_003219675.1 Verrucomicrobiota bacterium | reverse complement strand
TTCCCTTGATGACGCCTTCACCAACGAACCTGGTGCACGCGCCCGAAGTAAGGCCAATCCTCTGCTTTTTCTGCCAATCTGTGGCGCACCGGATTCTCGCGAACGTATTGCCACTTTTCCCCGTAGCTCTCGGCGCCGCGCAGGCGATGATGAAATCCGCCGGCCTGGAAAGTGGAACAGGCAAAAGAATTTTCGTCCCATGCCGAGCGGGGTGACTAAAGAATGGGACGCGCGGCAGCGCGTCCCTACCAACTTGTGGTAGGGCGGCGCTGCTGCGCCGCCCTTAAGTCGTCGCCTTCGCTTGCCTCGGCACGGCAACCTGTGGCTTAATGCATTTGAAATCGATGAGCAGGCAAACCAAATCGCAATGGGACTTCGGCGAGCTGTTTCCGGCCGAGACAGCGCGGCGGGTCCTGACCGTCAGCGAACTGACGACGCAGGTGAAGCGGCTGCTGGAAAAGGAGGTTGGCCTGGTCTGGGTCACAGGCGAGGTCACGAATCTGCGCGCGCAGAGCTCCGGCCACATGTATTTCACGCTCAAGGACGCGAACGCGCAACTGAACTGCGTGCTGTTTCGCGGCGAGGCGGTGGCGAACCGCGAGGTCTTGCAGGATGGCCAGAAGCTCGTCGTTCAGGGCGATCTCACGGTTTACGAACCGCGCGGCCAGTACCAACTCCTCGTTCGGGCTGTCGAATTGCAAGGCGTCGGGGCGCTGCAACTCGCGTTTGAACGGCTCAAACGGAAACTCCAGGCCGAAGGTCTGTTCGCGCCGGAACGAAAACGTCCTCTGCCGAGATACCCGCAACGCATCGGACTGGTGACCTCGCCGACCGGCGCGGCGATCCGCGACGTGCTGCACGTGATTCAGCGGCGCAACCCCAGTCTCGAAATTATTTTCGTTCCCTGCCGCATGCAGGGCGACGGCGCGGCGGAGGAAATCGCCGAGGCGACCCGATTGTTGAATGAGTTTAATGCCCGTAGCAGCCGACGTAAGGAGGCTCCGACTTCCGAGCCCGACGTCCGACGTCCGACATCCGAAATTGATCAGAGCCTCCTTACGTCGGCTGCTACAAGGCTCGATTTGATTTTGATTACCCGCGGCGGGGGCAGTCTCGAAGACCTCTGGGCGTTCAATGAAGAGGCTGTCGCGCGCGCCATCTTCGAGTCGGCGGTCCCGGTCGTCTCCGCTGTGGGCCATGAAATCGACTTCACCATCAGCGATTTTGTCGCCGACGTTCGCGCCGCCACGCCCAGCGCCGCGGCCGAGATCATCACCGAGGGCGTGTTCGCCAGCCGACAATTCGTTGCCGAAGCGACCGGCTGGATGGCGCAACGGCTCCGGCAGTGGCTCGAACGGGAACGGGAGTATCTCGAACAACTGATTCAACGTCTCGCGCGCGCCCATCCTCGCCGCCGATTGAACGAGAAGCTGCAACGACTCGACGATGTGCAATCGAGTTTGTTGCGCGACGTGAAGTATCGGTGGCGGGAATGCCAGGCCGTTTGGCGGAACGCGCAGCAACGGTTGTTGCGAATGCGCCCGGGGCACACCTGGGTGTGTTATCGGCAAAATCTGCTGGAGTTGGACCATCGATTGGGCGAACAACTGCGTCATGGGTTGAAAAACGCCCGGAGCCGTTTTGACACGCTCGAAGCCCGCCTCCGTTTGCTTTCCCCGACAAATGTGCTCGAACGCGGCTACGCGATCACGACCGACGCCGCGACGGGCAAAGTGATTCGCGACGCAGCAGAAGTGAAAGCGGGACAGCGGCTGAAGACGCGGTTGAAAAAGGGAGAAATCCGCAGCGTGGTTGAAGGATAGATTTCAGACAGGTTGCGCCATGCTTTTTGGCTTCCCATGACCCGTACCGTTCGTCCTCGTCCTCGTCCTCGACTGGCCGACTCGGTTTCGAGGACGAGGACGAGAACGAGGAGGAGCTGGTTCATGGTGCCAATGCGCGGTGGCAACCGTGGAGGCTTTCCATGAACCCGGTGGGGCGAGACTCCGTCGAGCCCTAACTGATTCCTGTGGCTGGGAGATCAGGGCTCGACGGAGTCTCGCCCCACCGTTCATGGCCGCAACTCACGTGCAAATTTTGGAGGTTTTGCCTCTCCACAATCGACTAGACGCCCAGCCCGGCTTCTTCTAATTTTCGCCTCGTGTCGAAGACAACCAAAACGGCGGCAGCCCGGCCGGCCGAAGGGAAAGACGTGCCTTTCGAAGAGGCGCTAAAAAAGCTCGAAGGAATCGTCGAGGCGATGGAGTCCGATGAGCTGCCGCTGGAAACGCTGCTGGCGCGCTTTGAGGAAGGCACGCGTCTGGCGAAAATCTGTCAGGGCAAACTGGCCGAGGCGGAACTGAGAATCCAGCAACTGGAGAAAGATGCCGCCGGCGAACCCGCGCTCAAACCCGCCAACGTCGCGGACGATTCCGCGGCGGAATAAGCCTCCCGATTTGAAAGCAAACCCGAACAACATTGGGGCATTGGAGTATTGGAGTTTTGGAGTCATGGTTCCGTTTTCCAGTCACTATTCCATCACTCCATTACTCCATTACTCCAATTCTTTCCTTCCCTGCCTATGAATCGATACCTCGACATGGTGGACAGCCCGGAGCACGTCAAGAAACTCAAGCTCGACCAGTTGCAGCAACTGGCCGGGGAAATCCGGCACGAATTGATCACCGTCCTCTCCAAAAATGGCGGCCACCTCGGCCCGAACCTTGGCGTCGTCGAGTTGACCATCGCGCTGCATCGGGTCTTCTCGACGCCGAAAGACAAGTTTGTCTGGGACGTGAGTCATCAAAGCTACGTTCACAAGCTGCTCACCGGGCGGAAGAATCGTTTCCATACCATCCGGACCACCGACGGTTTGAACGGTTTCTCCCTGCGGACCGAGAGCGAGCATGACTGTTACGGCGCCGGGCACGCGGGAACGGCATTGTCGGCCGCGCTGGGCATGTGCGCCGCGCGTGACCAGCGCGGCAGCGAGGAGAACGTGGTGTGCATCTTCGGGGACGCGGCGCTGACCAACGGCATTTCTTTCGAGGCGCTCAACAACATCGCCTACACGACCCGGCATTTCATCGGCATTCTGAACGACAACGAGTGGAGCATCGCCAAAAACGTGGGCGCGATTGCCCATTACCTGAACAAAATCATCACCCACCCCTCCTACAACCGGCTGCACAAGGATTTCGAGCGCTTGATGAAGCGCCTGCCCAAAGGCGAACTCGCTTTGAAGCTGGCCCACAAAGCCGAGGAAGGCTTTAAAGGCGCCGTCACCGAAGTCACGTTGAGGCCCGCAGACAGTCCTCTGGGTGCGGACGGACGAGGCGGGTTCGGCAACAGCGTCATCTTCGAGGAAATGGGCCTGCGTTACATCGGCCCGATTGACGGACACAACCTGCCGCTGCTCATCAATGTTTTGGAATACGCCAAAACATCCGGGCTGCCGGTCGTGCTGCACGTCCTGACAAAGAAAGGCAAAGGCTACGACGTCGCCATTCAACACCCCGAAAAGTTCCACGGCACCGGCCCGTATGACATCAAGACCGGCGCGGGACCGACCCCCAAACCGGGCGCGCCACCCAACTGGCAGGACGTCTTCGGCCAGGCGATGGTCAAGCTCTGTCAAAAGGACAACTCGATCGTCGGCATCACCGCCGCCATGCCCAGCGGCACCGGTCTGAAAGCTCTGGAGAAGGCGATGCCCAATCGTTATTACGACGTTGGCATCGCCGAGGAACATGGGGTCATCTTCGCGGCGGGCATGGCAACCATGGGTTACCATCCGGTTTGCGCGATTTACTCGACCTTCCTCCAGCGCGCTTACGATTGCCTGCATCACGACGTGTGTCTCCAGGATTTGCCGGTGATTTTCTGCATGGACCGCGCCGGGTTGAGCGCCAACGACGGCCCGACGCATCACGGCCTGTTCGACATCGCCTACCTGCGCTGCCTGCCGAACCTCATTGCGATGGCGCCGAAGGACGAGGATGTACTGGTGGACATGATGTTCACCGCCACGCACCAGAAGCATCCGTGTTTCATCCGTTATCCGCGCGGGCCGGGCGAAGGCGTGCCGATCAAGGACATGGCGCGGCTGCTGGAAATCGGGAAGGCGGAAGTGATCCAGAACTTTTCCAGCACCGGCGGACGGAAGGTCGCGTTGTTCGCGCTGGGCAACATGCAGAAAATGGCTCGCCAGGCCGCCGAACAACTGAGCGCCGAAGGATGCGATTGCGCCATCATCAATCCGCGTTTTACCAAGCCGCTCGACGCTGCGGCTCACGATTTCTTTGGCCGCGCGGCGGATGTGGTGGTGACGCTGGAAGACCACGCGCTCATGGGCGGTTACGGCAGCTCCGTCCTCGAACTGTTCAGCGACAAACACGTGACCACACCCGTCGTGCGGATCGGTTGGCCCGACCAGTTCATCGAGCACGCTTCCAGTGTGGATTATCTGAGGCAGAAATACGGGTTGACGGCGGAGAACGCGGTGGCGCAGGCGAAGGCCGTGTTCGCGAACGGCGCGGCGATGCGGCTGACGGCGGTGGCGTAAGCGGTGTTCAGCCGATGCAAAAATACCACTTGAAATTGGAATGCACGCTCACCCCACCCCGGCCCTCTCCCCCAGGAGAGGGAGAATCGTTGTCGCCGCTTAACGAGCCGGATGTGCCTTTGAAACGAACCATGCAAAACGGTGAGTGCGAGAGACGCGTGAGTGACCATGAATCGTAGCAGCTGACGTAAGGAGGCTCGTTTTTAAAATCCGAAATCCGAAATCCGAATTTGATCGGAGCCTCCTTACGTCGGCTGCTACGAAGTTTATGGTTCGTGGCCGCTGGGGCGCGCTCAGCTTCGTGTAGAGTCTCCTTTCGCTTCGCGCATGCATTGGGACGATGAATGGTGGGGCGAGACTCCGTCGAGCTCTGACCCTCCAATGGATAGAAATCAGGGCTCGACGGAGTCTCGCCCCACCCGTTTCATGGAGAGCCTCCACGGTTGCCACCGCGCATTGGCACCATGAACCAGATTGGCTACCCCTCTCCCTGCCCTCTCCCCGCAAGGCGGGGAGAGGGTGGCCGAAGGCCGGGAGAGGGGCGGTTCCTGGAGAGGGGCAGGGTGAGGGCGAGCGTCGATTCGTTTTTTCAGATATTTTCTTGTCTTGATTTCTTTGGCGCGCAGTCTTTTCCTCTTTCAGCCGAGACAATTCTCTAAATCGCAAATCGCAAATCGTAAATCCGAAATTAAACATGGCCTACAAAGACGTCACTCCTCCGCACGGCGGCAGAATCTCGATTCAGAACGGCAGACTCACCGTGCCGGACAATCCGATCCTCCCGTTGATTCGCGGCGACGGCACCGGAGCGGACATCTGGGCCGCCAGCCAGCGCGTGTTCGACGGCGCGGTGCAAAAAGCCTACGGCGGCAAACGCAAGATCGCCTGGTTCGAGGTGTTCGCCGGCGAAACTGCGTTCAAGAAATTCAACAACTGGCTGCCGGACGACACTGTCGAAGCGTTCAAGGAATTTCTCGTCGGCATCAAGGGGCCGCTCACCACGCCGGTCGGCGGCGGCATCCGTTCGCTCAACGTCGCGTTGCGACAGATGCTCGACCTCTACGTTTGCCTCCGTCCGGTGCAATATTTCACCGGCGTGCCCTCGCCGGTGAAGCATCCGGAGAAGGTGGACATGGTCATTCTCCGCGAGAACACGGAGGACATTTATGCCGGCATCGAATACGCCGGGGGCACGCCTGAGGCTCAAAAATTCCTGGACTTCATGTCGAAGGAGTTTCCAACGGACTTTAACAAAGTGCGTTTCGGCACCAAAGCAAAGGCCGAGGAATTCTGGAAGGCGGTTGGCGCAAAGGATTTTCCCAGCGACGTGAAGGTCGGCATCGGCATCAAGCCGGTGAGCTACAGCGGCAGCGTGCGGTTGATTCACAGCGCGATCGGCTATGCGATCAAATTCAAGCGCAAAAGCGTG
>QHPW01000277.1:11569-16653 GCA_003219675.1 Verrucomicrobiota bacterium | reverse complement strand
TCGTCTCGGTGGTCGGCAGCTCGAAACCGAACACCTGGTTCGTCGGCACCTCGCGGCGTTGGGCGTAGTAGAGCGCCAGCTCCCTCGACTCCGGCATTCGGCTGTTGTAAATGACCACCACCTCGTCCCCCTGCCCCGCAAGGAGCAAAGTCGAACACAGCCCGGCCATGGCCGCCCAACCGCCCCATAACATTTTCGTTTTCAAAGCTCGCATTCGCCGCCGGTCAGGCGCGCGCCCGGGTGGTCTGTTTCATAAATACGCATACGTGTGCATATTTATGAAATAGACCACTTAGCCGTCATACAACACTTTCAACCCGTCATAAGCCAGCTCAATGCCGGCCGGCATCTCCGCCTGGTCCGCCTCATGATCGTAATCATGCGTCAGGTGCGTGAAATAAGTCCGAGGCGCGCCAATGCGCCGGGCCGCCGTCAACGCTTCGTCCAGACACATGTGCGTCGGGTGCGGTTTGCGCCGCAGCGCGTCCAGCACCGCCACTTCCACACCGCGCACCCGTTCCAGGATTTCGACCGGCACTTCCTTGCAATCGCTCAAATAAGCCAGCCGCTTTTTCCCCTGCTGCGCGAACAGGAAACCATTCACTGTCATCGAGCCGTGCGGCAACGGCAGCGGCGTGATTTCCAGATCGCCTATCTCGAACCGACCGTCAATCACGTGCGGTTCAGGGATAAAATAACCCTTCGGCCATGGGCCATCGTGAAAGGCGTAGGCATAGACACGCTTCAAGTCCCGCATTGTCGCCGGGCTGGCGTAAAGCGGCAGGCCTGCGCCGCCCCGCAGGTCGCAAAAGCGCCGGCAATCATCCAATCCCATGATGTGGTCGGCGTGCGAGTGGGTGAAGATTACAGCGTCCAGCCAGTCGATCCCCTCGCGCAGACACTGGATGCGAAACTCCGGCGTGGTATCGACGACAACTTTCGCCCGGTGGCTCGCCACGTAAATCGAAGGGCGGGTTCGGTGATTTTTCGGATTGGCCAGAAACTCAGACGGATACTCCTTGCCGATGATCGGCACGCCTTGCGAGGTTCCCGACCCCAGAAATGTGAACGCAAATGACATGGACCTCCCGACTCTATGCCGTCGATGAACCCCTTGTCAAAGTCCGTGCGACGCTGTGGCAGCGGTCGGGCTCATTTCTTTTGCGAACGTGAAGCGTTGATAGAGGCGCATGCTTTAGCATGTTGACCGCCCGGAACAGCCTGAAGGCTGAACTCCTACATTGGTCGCAGGACCGCGATTTCCGGCAAATTTCTTTTGCCACACTACGCGCCAATCGCCAAATTCAGCGCGATCTACTTGCCATGTTGACGACGCTGCGCATCAAGAACCTCGCTTTGGTCGCCGACCTCACACTCGAACTCCAACCCGGCTACAATGCCATCACCGGCGAGACCGGCGCTGGCAAATCGATCCTGATCGGCGCGCTCAATCTGGTGCTCGGCGAACGCGCCGACCGCGCGCTTATCCGCAGCGGCAGCGACAGTTGCACCGTGGAAGCCGTCTTCGACGTCTCCCGACTCCGCGCGCCTCTGGAGAAGTTTCTCGAAGAAAACGGGCTCGAACCGTGCCAGGATCATCAGCTCCTGCTGAAACGCACCTTCACCGCAACCGGCGCCAATCGCCAGTTCGTCAACGGCTCGGCCACCACCCTGAACCTTCTCGCCGCGCTCGGCGAATGGCTTGTGGATATCCACGGTCCGCACGATCATCAATCACTGCTCCACTCCGCCAGACAATTGGCCATCCTCGACGCCTTCGGCGGCCTCGGCCCCTTGCGCGATAATTTTGCCGACCTCGTCCGATGCCGCGCTGCGCTGCAGGCTGAAAAGGCGTCGTTGATTGTGGATGAGAAAACGTACGCGCAGCAGCTCGACCTGCTTCGCCATCAGGTCAACGAAATCGCCGCAGCGAAACTTCGGCCCGAGGAGGAGGAGGAAATCGAGCGGGAACATCGGCTGGCGAGCAACGCCGCCCGGCTGCTCGAACTGAGCCAGGCTGCGTTGCGGCAGTTGACCGAGGATGAAACCTCACTCGCGTCTCAAGCAGGCGCCCTGGGCCGCACGTTGCAGGAGTTGAAACGACTCGATCCCGACGCCGTCTGTCTGTTCTCGCTTCACGAACAGGCGCTCTCCTTTCTGCGCGACCTCCAGAGCGACCTTTCGCACTACGCAGACAAACTGGACATCGATCCCGCCCGCCGGCAATGGCTCGAAGAACGACTCGATCTCATTCAGTCGCTCAAACGCAAATACGGCGCGACCCTGCCCGACGTCATCGGCTTCGGCGATGAGGCGCGACAGAAATTGCAGAACCTTGAAATGCGCGACGCCGAACTGGAGCGAATCAACGGCGAACTCGGGAAAACCGACGCCGAACTCAAACGCGCCGGCGAAGAACTCTCCGCTCAACGCCGGGAGATGATTCCGAAACTGTCGAAGGCCGTCGCCGGACAACTCGCTGATCTCGGCTTCAACCAAAGCCGCTTCGACATCGCCGTTGTCTCGACGGCGTTTGGCGCCGAAGCGACCGCTCCGCATTCGGCGCTCCGCACTCCGCCTTCGACTGGTTTCGACCAGGTTGAATTTCAATTCGCTCCCAATCCCGGCGAACCGCCCCGCCCGCTCCGCGCCATCGCTTCGTCCGGCGAAATGGCCCGTGTGATGTTGGCGTTGAAAACCGTCCTTGCCGCGCAGGACGACATTCCGGTGCTGGTCTTCGATGAAGTGGACGCCAACGTCGGCGGCGAGACCGCCCGTGCCGTTGGCGAAAAAATGCGCCGGCTCGGCGAGCAACGACAGGTGCTATGCATCACTCACCTCGCGCCGGTCGCCGCCTGCGCTTCGGCGCATTACATTGTCACGAAAGAAACCAGACTTCTGCGCACCGTTACCGGCATCCGCCGGCTCGAAGGCAAGGAGCGCGTGACCGAGTTGGCGCGAATGCTGGGCGGCCGGACCGAGGCCGCGCGCAAGCACGCGGAAGAACTGCTGAGAGAAGGCGCCGCCTGCTGGAACCCATCTCATAAACAGGATCAGGGCTCGACGGAGTCTCGCCCCACCTGATTCATGGGAGGCTCCCTTTCGCTTTGCGCATGCATTGGGACCATGAACCTCCGCAAAACAGCAGGGCGCGGTGTCCTCACCGCGCCGCGGCCCGGCGGGCTGGGGACAGCCCGGCCTACCTTGCGGTTCATGGGAAGGCGAGCGTCATTGCAAATTCATTGTCGGAAAATAGTCCTTCTTCGGAAAAATCGAACTCCTTCCCGCGAAGAAATGGCTGACGGCCTACTTCTTGAAGATCGTCACCCCTTTGATCTTCAGTCCTGGGAAATGCGGGGATGTGAATGTGTCCTGCTCCCGGTAAATCGCCGCCGGACGCTCGGCGTCCTTCTGCAGAAAATAGACGTGCACGAGCTTCGGTTCAGGATCGATGAGCCACAATTCCTTGACGCCGCAGCGCGCAAATACCCGCCGCTTGGACTTCTTGTCCAGGCCGGCCGTTTTCGGCGAGAGGATTTCCACAATGAAGTCCGGCGCGCCTTCCGCGCCCGCATACGTGAGAATGGATTGATTCTTCTTCGAGACAAACACCAGGTCGGGCTGGTGCACGTTGATTTCGTCGAAGTAAACGTCGAACGGCGCGGTGTAGAGTTTTCCGATCGGATGTTTCTCCAGGTATTTGCCCACAAGCAAAGTGATGTTCAACGAAATGTCCTGATGATACCGGTTCGGCGCAGGCAACCGATAATCCTCCACCGTTAAAGGTTCCATCGCGACAGCTTTCATGGTGGCAGGCTAGTGGCCCTCGTTGGCTGCGTCAAGGCAGGTCCTCCGCCTCTGTCACAGTTCATCTTCGCGCTCCGCGTAAAACAACTGATACGCACGGTCGTAATCCTCGTCCGGCACGAACACTTTGGCCGGACGATTCAAATCGCCGTCCTCGGGCTGGTTCGGGTCAACGAACTCCTGGGTCGCGTTAATGCCGTGTTTCTCCAGCATCACGACCAGCATCTCCGTGTTGATCACCGGACCGGTGTAGAAGAGTTTCACTGCCCAAATAAATCCCAACGCCTCAGAAATGACACGGAGTTTTTCTAGTTCTGGGATGGCTGACGCCGTTTCTTGAGGAAATACAGAAGCAGCAACAGAATCGCGATGAGCAGCAACAGAAAATAACCCGCCTCAACCACCCCAAGGGCGAACCGAAAATTCTCCGTGTCCCAGGCGTCGGTCTGGACTTCATCCGCGACGACCGCCCCTGGCGCGTTCGTGGAAGCCGACTCGCTCCTGGACGCAACGTTTGTCGCAACCGAACGGGCCGAAACACCCTCGACGGATTTCGGGGCGACCGTCGATGCCGGTTGCGACCTCGCCGGCGTTCCAGGGACCTTTGCCTCCGGACCAGAGTTGCCTTGAGACGCCGTTCCGCCGCCCGGTGTTGGACCCGGCGGCGTCTGTCCTGGCCCAGGGCCGGCTGTTTTGCTCATCGAAAAGCTCCTCAGCAACTCGACTCGTCCGTCTGCGAAAAGAACATTCCCGCGCCGTTCATGAACCTGTTTCGTCCAGATCAAATTGAACTCCGCGCCCCCGGGCGTGTTGGTAAGCCTGGTCATCGAATTCGCCAGGTTCCAGTCCCCGGCCAGAATCGAATTGGGTTTGGCCGGCTCGGCATGGAGCCCGGTGAAGTAACTGACGTTTTCGTCCTCGAGCGTCGCGAAGTTGGTCGCCGCCGACCGCGGATCGGAACGGCAAACCAGGATTTTCGGCGTGCCCAGCTCATTGGACATCGCCTGGAAATTGCGGAACGAAAAGAAAAACAAACCGGCCACGTTCGGCGCCGACCGGTTGTATTCAAGTGACCCGCCTTGATTCGTGGAAATCTGCGCCGGAAACTTGTCGCCGTGCTCGTTGGCAAACAGGTGAGACGAGGCGCCGATTTGCTTGAGATTATTCAGGCACTGGATGCGATTGGCTTTGGCCTTCGTTTTCGCCAGCGCGGGCAGCAACAACGCCGCGAGGATGGTAATGATGGCGATGACCACCAGCAGTTCGAGCAGGGTGAA
>QHPW01000277.1:6373-11491 GCA_003219675.1 Verrucomicrobiota bacterium | reverse complement strand
TGTTGGACACTGCCGTCGCCCAAAGCCACGTTGCCCGAGTTGCGGTGCAGGGCCGCCGTCCAGCCGACGCTCACGTTCGCCGTCAAAACCAGCGGACCGGCTCCGACCGGAACGCTGTTTGTCATCAGATTGCGGTCGCCGGCGAGCAAAGTTTGCGGCAACGAATCCGCCGCGTTCGCCCCGACGAAGTAACTGATGTTAATGTTGCTAAGCACGGAAAAACCTGGGGCGGCCTTCCTCGTATCGGCCGGACAAACCAGGACCTTGGTTGTGCTCAACTCATTCGACAGGGCCCGGAAATGTTGAAAAACCTCGCTCGTGCCGAGGTGCTCCTTCGAGCCTCCTTTATTGGTTGAAACGCCCATGGGGAACAGGTCTGCATGATCCTCGGCAAAGATGCGGAACGAGAGTCCGGCCTGTTTGAGGTTGCAGGTGCAACTGATTTTTCGCGCCTTCGCTTTGGCCTTCGCCAAAGCCGAGACCGCGAGAACGGCCAGCACCATTGCTACCGCGATGATCACGAGCAACTCATTCAAGGTGAAGGCGGCAATGCGGCGACGTTGACTGAAACGTTTCATTTGTTTCAAGGAACGGCCAGGCGGTTCACCGCGGTGCCCGAGGCGCGCAATTGATCACGCAAGCGCGCCCCGGTCATCCACTGCACACTCCCGTCGCCAGACAGCAGATTTCCAGAAGCGCGGTGAATTTCCATTGTCCAGCCGACGGGTTGATCGGCGGTGAGACGAAGAATCCGGCTGTTGGCCGGCTCGCCGTTGGTCAGGTTTCGATCCCCTGCCAGCAGCGATTGGGCATTCGTCTGGCTGGCGTCCAGTCCGAGGAAGTAGCTGACGTTGACATCTCTGAGTTCGGCGAAATTCCTTTCCAAGGTGCGTTTGTCGGCCGGGCAAAGGAGAATCTTCGGAGTGCTCAATTCGTTGGACATCACCAGAAAGTGCGGAACAACCAGGCCGAAAGCGGCAAACTCCCTTGTGCCGCCCTCACCGGCCGGGATTTCCATGGGATACTTCTCGTGATGATCGCTGGCAAAAATGCGGAAAGCCAATCCGATTTGCTTCAGGTTGTTGGTGCACGCGATCCGTGTTGCTCTAACCGGATGGTGGGACACCGCAGGCATGAAGACCGCGAACAGGACCGCGATGACCGCGATCACCACCAACACCTCCACCAACGTCAGCGCCGCTTCCACCCGATAACTGTCGCGTCTGTGACTCTCATCGCACTTTATGGGATCGCCAGCCGGTTCGTAGCGACGCCGGAGTCGCGCAACAAGTCGCTGAGCCGCGAGGGAATTGCCTGCTGCACGCTGCCGTCCGATGTGAGAACGTTTCCATAGTTCTGATGAATTTTCTTCGTCCATTTCAGTGGCTGGTTCGAGCCGACCAACATCATTCGCTTGTTAAGCGCCGAACCGTCGTCCACATTCCGGTCGCCGGAGAACAATGAATGAGAATTTGTTTCTTTGGCGTCCAAGCCGACAAAGTAGCTGATGTTACCGTCTCTGAGTTCGTTGAAATCTGGCGCCGCAGTCCGTTTGTCGGCCGGGCAGACAAGAACCTGAGGAGTGCTCAATTCCGTTGTCATGACCAGGTAATGAGGGACCACTAGACCAAACTCGGCGAATTCTTTAGTGCCGCCCTCCTTAAGCGAGATTTCCATCGGGAAATAGTCGCGATGGTCGTTAGCGAAAATACGAACAGCGAGGCCAATTTGTTTGAGATTGTTCGTGCAGCTCATCCCTTTCGCCACGCGTTTTGCGCCGGACAACGCCGCCAGGATCAAAAATGCGAGAACTGTGAGGATTGCCAGGATCGCTGAGACTTCCAGAATGGTCAGGCCTTTGTTCAGGCTTTTGGCAATCGCGGCTTTCATAATTCAAAATAAATCTCGATTCTTTTCACGCTTTCGAAAAAACGGCTCCTTATGCACCTTTTCACTCGCTTTCGCCAGCAGTTTTGCCCGCACTTTACGCTTTTGAAGCGCGCATTGCGCACGGGAAAACGCCGCTGCCTCAAGCCGTGCACACGCTGCAACAGAGCTTCAAAGGGCGTCGAGCCGGTGTCTCGTTTTCGTTGAAAGAACGCCGGCCAGACCGCCAGGACAGCGAACAACAATTCAACTGGAGTCAGACTGGTGAAGTGTTGAAAGTGAAATGGCATCATAATTTCCACCGCGGCCGGGCCCAAACCAACGGAGCGCAGCTGTGTCTGAAAGACCAGCCGCAGCCGCCTCGCTCGCAAAGGCACGAGGAAAGGAACCCGGTCGTGTCCCGATTTGGCGGCAGCGGTGCTGCTGCGTCGCCGTGCGCCGAGGCAGCGACGCACCCGGCCAAACCCAAACACGACCAGGGACCCGCCGCACCAGCGCAGTTCAGCGCGCTGCGGCTGGTGCTCCGCACACAGCCGCGCTCCGGCATTTTTGCGCAACCCGCGACAACTCAAATCCAACCGGGCGCCAAGAGCTTAAGCAGAAGCAATGCCGCGGACGTTCCCGCCTTGAGCCAGCCACGCAGTTTCTCCTGGGCGCGTGATCTTCACGCATTTGGCGTGAAAAGTTTGCATTTAAGAAAAATCCGCGGCGAAGGCAGGTTCGGTCAGGAGACCCGTCCCCGTTCCCGTACTGGTTCCCGTCTCGGCGCTCTTCGCGTCTCGGCGGTTTCACTTTTCACCGCAGAGGCGCGAAGACCGCAGAGAGGATTTGCGGTCGGAGCCTTCGGAACGGATCGGAAACGGGCGCGGCTGGATTCAATCCGCATCGTCACCTTCTGTGGCGACAAGTCAAAAGTCAGGGCTCGACGGCGTTCGGCGCCCTGACTACAAAGCCTCCGATGAAATTCGCCATCTGCAACGAAATCTTCCAGGGCTGGAAGCTGGAAGACACCTTCGTCTGCGCCGCCAAGGTCGGTTACGACGCCGTCGAAATCGCCCCGTTCACCCTTGCCAAAGACGTCACTCACATTTCAGCGGACGAACGCCGGAGAATCCGGGACGCAGCTGGACGCGCCAGAATCGCCGTCTCCGGCATTCACTGGGTGCTGGCACAGACGGAAGGCCTGCACCTGACTCACTCCGACGCCTCAGTCCGCTCGAAAACCTCAAAGTACCTGTGCGACCTCGTGGATTTCTGCGCGGACGTTGGCGGCAAGATCATGGTGTTTGGTTCACCCAAACAGCGGAACATTCTCGAGGGCGTCACACCGAGAGACGCGCTGGATTGGGCCACCGCCGCATTTCGCGAGCCGGTGAAGCAGGCGGAGCAGCGCGCCGTGACGATTTGCTTCGAGCCGTTGTCCTCGGCAGAAACCAACTTCATCAACACCGCCGCCGAAGCAATCCAATTCGTGCGGCAATTCGAATCGCCCCATTTCAAAATCCTCCTCGACGTGAAAGCCATGTGCTCGGAGTCGAAGCCTATCGCGCAGATCATCCGCGACTCGTGGCCGCACTTCACCTACTTCCATGCCAACGACAAGAACCTGAAAGGCCCCGGATTCGGCAACGTGGACTTCAGACCGATCGCCGCCGCGCTGAAGGAGGTCGGCTACAACGGTTACGTCTCGGTCGAAGTCTTCAACTTTGATGAAGGCTGTGAGACCATCGCCACCCGGAGTCTTGAATATCTGAAGGCCACATTTGTGTAGCCCTCAACCGTCCCGCCGAATGCGGAGCACGGCGTTCACGCCGCTTCACCGTGCGAAACCAAAGCAGGGCGGACATTTGCAGCGTCCCCCCGCTGCAGCCGGTAAAGCGGGCTAAAGCCCGCGCCCCCGTTACTTATTTGCACCAACCTCTATCGTGTGCTGGCTGCGTTGGGGTTCGCAGCGAGAAGTCTTTCCCGCAAACGGTCGGCTGCGCTCAATCTCCGGGTATCACCACGCGATAGAAACGCGCGGCCGGGCCGTCAATCGGACCAGAGTCCAATGTCTCCACGATCCGATTGGTGGGCGCAGGCCCGACATCCGAGAAGGCCCTCCATCGATCCACACCCAGACCGTTGTTGAACTGCACGGAGTAGCTCTTGCCGCTCATCGCGGTGAAGCGGAGGCGAAGCGGCGTGGCGCTCTCGGAGGAGAGCACTTCGAGCGCAAGGCGGCTGGCGGCATCGCGCGGGTTCGTGCCGGCGATGTATTCCTGGAGATTGTTATGGCCGTCGTTGTCGGGATCGGCGAGATCGCCGCTGATCGCGGGGTTCGCCAGTTCCGCGGGAGTGAAATACTGCGCCTTCCAACCGGCAACTCCGTTGGTGACAGTGACGATCACGTCCGCCGCGCGCGTGTTGGCGCCGTCGCCCGCCGTCAGCCGCAGCGTGTAAACCCCCGCCTGGATGAAAGCGGCCTTCGTCGTCGCTGCGGCCGCGTTCACAAACGTCACCGCGCCAGGCCCGCCGACTTTGCTCCAACCATTGGTCAACAGACCGGGCGGGATCGGCAGGCCATCGTCGCTCACCACGCCGTTGAGCGATGCGAGTTGGGCGATGTCAATGATCTGGTTCGCACCGACGCTGACAACCGGAGGCTGGTCCACCGGCAAATGTTTGCCCGTCAATCCGAGATCGAAACTGATATCGCTGCTGTTGGGGGCGGTCTGGTGGACCTCGACCGCCAGGACGTTCGTGCCCTCGCGCAGGAGCGCGGGCGCGACGGTCGCGGAGAAAAAGGCATATTCGTCCGCGCCACCCATGCTGTTCGGGGCGAGGGCAAGGTAATCGATCGGACCGTTGGGCAGGTTGCTCACAAAAATGTTCGTGCCGTTCAGATACACCGCCGCGCCGTCGTCGCGCATCAGGTTGACCGTCAGTTCTGTGAACGAGGCGGCGTTGATCACGACGAAACTGCGGCGAAAATAGGTGGTGATGTATTTGGCATTGGCGTTCGTGCCGTAACCCACCACGGTGGCTTCAGGCCGATTTTCGGCCGCGTGGCCGTAACCGAGTTCCGCCGGGCCGGAGGCCCAGGAACTGTCATCGTAGGAAAATTCGCGCCACGCCGTGCCGAGGTCGAGTCCGAGGTCATTGTATTTCCAGACCGAGCCGGTGGACACGAGTGTGAAGGAAGTCGGTAGAAGTTGAATCGTAATGGCCACCTCATCGGCGCTCTGAAGC
>QHPW01000277.1:0-6352 GCA_003219675.1 Verrucomicrobiota bacterium | reverse complement strand
GCGGTCGTCGGCGAACGTCACGGCGCCCGGACCGCTGAGCTGGCTCCAGGTCGTGCTCAGCGTGCCGGGCGGATTCGGCAGGCCGTCGTCCAGGACGCTGCCGACAACGTTGAGCGCGGCGGGGAATGAAGTCGCGTTCAGTTGCTGATCCAGTCTGGCGAAAACGACGGGCGGACGATTGGCCGTGTTCTCGAAACCCGGCGATGCGAGTCCCGGACTGACACGCCAGTTCACCGGGTCATTGCCGTACGCCGCAGCGTTGATCCGTTCGAGCGACAGAACCGTTCCAGCCACGTTGGTCGGCCACGGGGAGCGGTCCGAGTAGCGCACCGCGTCAACCGCTATGTAAGGAACGAACACGGTGACGACCGCCCCGTTGGTGACGAGGTCGGGCGCGTCGGGCCGCTGAAGTTCGAGCCATTCGCCATTGTCCTGGAGCGCGCCGGGGTAAGGGCCAAAGATAGGCACATCCGACGGCACGCTGTACTTCCCCCGGAACAAGGCCGGGTCGAGCCGCGTCACGAGCAACAACCCGTTCGGCGCGATCTCGGTTCCCTCAGGGAAACGGTAATTCGCGCCCTCGACCTTCCAGGTGTTGGTCGGAAAACAGGGGTCGTAAAGTTTTACAGCGCTCACGGTGATGTTCTTCAGCTCGATGAATTCGTCGTGTCCAGCAGCCGGCGCGTAGCGGATTTCGTTAATGACCACGGGACCGACGCGCGGACCCGTGTTCGGGAGACCGAGCGAGTTGGCTGCCTGCGCCGGGTATTGGATATCGCCGATGCTGTTGACGTAACGGCCAAACGATACGCCGTTTTGCGCTGCGCCGAACCCGAAGCCGTCGCTGTAACCGGTAAGGTTGCCCCCGGCGTCGGCGGAATACAGGTAAACCTCCTCGCCGCGCGAGCTGAGGTTGAAGCTGTTGGTCGCGCCGGGCTGGGCGTTAAAATCTCCTTCGTCGAAGACCGCGTAACCGCCGGGCGGCAAAACCGTGTTTGCCGGAATGCGAAACTTCTTCGGTTGCGCGCGGTCGTCCGTCAGGAACCAACCGCCGATGTCCGCAGTGGCCGCGCCGGGGTTGTGCAACTCGATGGCATCGAACAGCGGCGGATCGGTGTGCGTGAGAACTTCCGTGATCAGCACGCGCGGCTGGCTCGACGGCGGATCGTCAGCGCCTGGAGAACCGCCCTCCGCTGAGCTCGCGCGCCAATTTGCCGGATCGTTCGGCGCAGGGTTCAGGTTCGGATTCACCGGCACGAGCGAGAAGCCCAGACCGTCCGCCGATTGCGGCCATGGATCGGTGTCGGAGTAGGCCAGCGTGACGATGTTTGAGCCGGCCGCATCCACCAGCGCGAGCATTTCGCCGCGGTTCGACAGCCGCCTGCTGTAAGCGCCCGCAACTGGAACCAGGGGATATTTGTGCGCGAACTCGACCGGGTTACTCACAAGCATGGCAAAAGCGCCCGGAGCGAGCCTGGTTCCGACAGGAAAGGCAAACTGAATTCCGGCGGAGAAACGCACGCCGCCAAGATCGAGTTGAGCTGCCGACGCGTTCTTCAGTTCAATAAACTCGAGTTCATCGCCGTCCACATCACCGAGATCGGACGGGTGATACATGATTTCGGTGATGAGCAAACCTGTGAACGATTGCTGGACGAAGAAGTCCGCCTCGTTGAGCGCGCTCCATGAATTGCCGGCCCGGGCGCGGGCCTTCACCCGGACGCCCTCGTTGATGGTGACCGGCCCGCCGTAGGACTGCGACGTGGACGCCACAGCGCCACCGGCGAGGCGAGGATCGGTGCCGTCGAGAGTGTAATAGATGGTGCCATTGGTGACGCTCATGGCAAGGCCGAAACCGGATGGCACCACGCCGCCCTGCTGGTTGAAGCGAGGCGCGTTGTTCGTCGGGTACAGGCCGCGGCTGCGGAGTTGGTTCAGAACCACACCGGAGCGGCGCGGAAAATAGTTGTTCATCACGTCGCTGACCGCGTTCACCCAATTGTTGCGCGTGATCGGCGGTTCGCGTTTGGCATCGCCCCATCGGGCTGACTCTCCCACCACCGCCCGGTTGATCTCGTTCGTGCGTTTGGCGTAACGCGCCGCGCAGGCGGTCGGCGTGAGCGCGCCGCCGTTGAAAAAGAAGCGCTGAACGTGATCCGCAACCAACAGCCGGAATTCTGCATTGGCCTGGAGCCGCTGCCAGACGTATTGCGGGTTGCTCTCGCTGAAACTGCTGCCGGCGGACGGGTCCCCGACCGTGATCGGCTGTGTGCGATCATAGTTCACGTCCGAAAGGGAAAGTTCGGCGTCGTGGGTCACGAACCGAAAGCCATCGCGGTGGGTCCGGTGCCTGAACGCGTAGAAGTTGTTCGGAAAATTGTCCAGGTAAACCGGTCCATCGTAGTCGCCGGCATAAACGATCACGAGCATGTAATCAACGAGGTCGGGCACGTCGAGCAGGACTTCGTAAGCGGGATTGGGTGTGCCATCAGCGTTATTGCCCTGGACCCGCTGATACTCGGCGTCGCTCGCAAAACCGTTGGTCGCCGCCTGCCAAAGGCGCCGCCACGCGTCGAGCGTCCCGTCCGTCGCCACCACGTCGTAAGGGCCGGCCTCGACTTTGATGACGTCGTATTCCTCGGGTTTGCCGCCGAAATAACTCGCGGCGTATTCCGCCTCCGGACGTTCCTCGGTATTGTAGAGGCCCCAGTACTGGCCGTTGATATAGAGGTGGTAGAAGTCCCCACGTGTTCCGGGCCGTCCCATGGCCAACAGCGTATCGCGGCAGAACGGATCGGGCAGAAAGGTTGCGTTCGCGTCGCCCTGATAAGCCCATGAATTGTCTTGCGAGGTGCGCAGGTCAAGCTTGTCGATGGTGTCGTCGCCTTCCGGCCCGAAGAGTTCGTAACGCAGCTTGCCGTCGCCATATTCTGACCGGAAAATAAAGCGCATTGAATGCTTCGGATCGGATGGATCTCGGCTGAAACCGCCGCGAATGCGCAAACCGGCGTTGATCTGGAAGCCGGGCACGCCGTCGGGACGCACCAGCTCCAGCGAAGCCGGCCGTTCCCATTCGATTCCGTCCTGCTGCGCATTGGCGTAGATGCCGGTCGAAGGATCAAATAAATTTTTCAAATCCGTCACAACGCACAGCGATGGGACCGCCTTGAGATCGTCCTTGATGCTGCCGCTGTAGGATGCGCTGTTCACCACATTCGGGTCCATTCCGTAGTCCACGACGTTTTGCCCCCAACTCGCCGGCCAACCCGAAGGAGCGGCGCCGCTCGGCGATTGAAGCATCACGTCATCCACAAAGAGATAAGTATGCGTGTCCGCCTTCGATGGGACGAAACCGTTCCGAAACGCGGCGGCGCGGATGACCATCGTGCCGTCGATCTGAATCGGCCCGGTGTAAGCCAGTCCCATCGCCGCCGCCGGCGCAGCGCCATTGGTGGTGTAACGGATGATGACGCTAGCGTCTTCGCAGGTGATGACGAGATTAAACGGCGCATCAAAGAAGCCGCGGTCCACGCTGAACTTCGTGCCAGGAGCGCGTGCGATGAGGCCAGACGAATTGTTCGTGCGCGGTGATGGTGCGGCGAAGTAATAATTCGTGCCTTGAAACAAGCTGTAGGAGTAACCGGGAATCTGCGCCGGGTATTCCGGCGCGAACTGCGACGCAATGGTCACGCCGTCCGGTTGAACCAGGGCCAGGAATTCACCGCCGGCATTGAGACTGAAGCTCGCGTGCAGGCGCGGCGCGGTGCGGTCTTTGCCGGAGGCGAACACGACGAGGTTGCCGTTCGCCGCCAGATTGACGGACGGGAATCGCCATTTGGAAAGATTGGTCGCGTTGTCCGTGAGGAACCAGCCAATGAGATTGAAGGCGTTCGTGCCGGGGTTATGGATTTCGATCCAATCGGGGTAATCGCCGTCCTCGTCCGCTATCACACGGTTTCCGGCCGCCATGAATTCGGAAATGACCGGTTGGGCGGTCAAAACAAACGATGTGGCGAACAAAAGAAGCCACCGGATACCGAGCGCCAGGGAGCGGCAATCCGAGGCACGCCGAGGAGTTGCCCTGGCCCCGCCCGCTCGGCAGTGCCGCGGTTTGAGAGCGCCGCCTGCCGTTCCGGTCGGTTGTTCGAAATGTCCGCGAGGCTTTAACATGGAAGGAATTCGTTACGTGGTGTGTCGCATCCGACCGTCAATTCGTTAACTTCCCGCGGAAATCACGAAAGCACCTCTGCTGCCACCAAATGGGGTCAACGGGTTGATAGCGGAAGAAAGGCGAAAATCCAGAGCCCCCCGACCCCAAGCCCACGCCAGGCCCTGAGGCTGTGTCCCGTCCGTGGACAACCTCCATTGGGACGAGACATCGCAATCAACCGCGTGTGATTGCCAAAGTCGTATTTTCTAGAAAAATGTGCGCGAAAACGAATGCTTTCAGGACGCGCGACGCGCCACGATCATGATTTCCGTCATCATTCCAACACTGAATGAAGCCGAACTGTTGCCCGACACGTTAAGCCGCATTCGCGTAAACACCGCGGCGCATGAAATCCTGGTCGTGGATGGCGGGAGCGGAGATGAAACAGTCAGGCTCGCCGAAGCCGGTGGCGCACGGGTCATCAACAGCCCTCGGCGCCGGCGGGCAACACAGATGAATCTGGGCGCTCAACACGCGCGCGGCGACATATTTCTGTTCCTTCACGCCGACACGTGGATCGGACCGGGCGCGCTCGATCGCATTGCAAAAGCGCTGGGCAACCCCGGTGTTGTTGGCGGCGCCTTTGCCCGGCAATTTCGCGATCCATCTCTCCTGTTGCGACTCACGTGCTGCATCGGCGAATGTCGCAGCCGATTGCTGGGCTGGTTCTATGGCGATCAGGGCATTTTCGTTCGCAAAATTACATTCGAGCGAATGGGCGGCTTCCAGGACATGCCCTTGTTCGAGGACGTTGATTTCGCCCGGCGTATGGCCCGCCAGGGACGCGTCGTTACGCTGCGCCCCAACCGGTTCACCGTCCGGGGGCCTTTGGCCACGGCGATGTCGGACATCTGGTTGACGCTCCGTTACTTCGCCGGCGCCGATCCCGGACGCCTTGCGTCCAAACTCAGGCAGGAAAGAAAGCCGTCCGACGGCGGATGAACCTGAAAACGGCGCTTTCGCCCCTTTACGTCTGCGCGCCAACAGGTCTCCGGGCCCGTTTGCGCGCGAGAATCGGGCTTCCGGCAGGCAGGGGCAGGCGTTGATCAGGATGAGGCTGCTGAGAATCCGGACGAAGCAGTCTTTGGCCGTACTGTCTCAAGCCGAAACGGGGTCTGTCCACAAATCGCGGAAGCGACGGAGCGTGGTGAGTTCACAAACCGGCGCCAAAAACAATTCCAAAATAACTTTGTGAAAGGAGTTGTTCGGCCAAAAGAATTTTCCGTCGCCAATAAAATCACAGCAACACCTGACACGACAATGACCGTTGATTCAGTCGCGTGTCACCGAAAATCACATCAAGCAACTCAGAAGGCAAAGATGCGGCACGCGCGATGCTAGCAGATCGGGCAGACATCTTTCGGGACACGAAAAGAAGATTTCGTGCAAATCGCGGGACGCCCGCCTGATGAAGTCGGCAGGTACATTCGGTAAACGCAGAAACGCTCAACAGAAAAAAATCAGCACCAGTGCCAGGCAATGAAAACCTTTGAACACAACCCAAGCAGGAAAGTGCCCTCTCGTAGCGCCGTGACGCGCGCCAGGCGCCGCCAGGATTCGCCCAATCGCCCGCCGGCTCAGGGCGCGGCGCAAAATATCAATTCTGTATGGATCTGGCGAAGGTCGTAAGCGCGGCCAAAACCCGGCTGCATCACGGCCAATGGTCGCTGCTGTTGAAATCCGGGCAAACGCCTTTCTCCAAAAGCACGATCGACAGGCTGGCGGTGATCGGTCAGGGAATGGGAGGGCTGGATTCGGCGACGTCGCCGAATCTGCCAAGAGCGTGGAACATTCTTTATTGCCTGGCCCGGCTGGACCCGGGGACGTTGGAGCCGTTGATCCGGCGGGGAGCAGTCCACCCCGAACTGACACTGCGCCAGGCCAAAGAACTGGTCGCTCAACACGAAGGCGGACGAAACGCCGCCAGACCGGCACGATTCAACGTCCGGCAACGATTGGAAAAATTTGCCGAGTTTGTCCACACCACACTAAACAACTGGACGCCGGAAGAACGGGCCGGCGCGCGAGACGGCCTGCGGGAAATCCTCCGACAGGTTGAAGGCGGAGGCAATCTTTTCGCGTCTCCTGAAGTTCAACTCGCCCTGGCGGACTGCTCCTGCACCGATCCAATCAATTCGAACT
>QHPW01000276.1:2781-6373 GCA_003219675.1 Verrucomicrobiota bacterium | reverse complement strand
GATCCACACATCATGACGCGCACTTGGCAAGTCGTCATAGACGAGATGGTCAAAAGCAAGCAGGGGATGCAGGGGAGCACACGCGAACGGTATGTACGTTCGTTCAAGGAACACGCGCTCGATTCGCTCCGCTCCCTGCCGATCTTGCAGACGCGGCCGGAACACTTCCTGCAGGCGCTGCAGGCGGGCACGATCTCGACCAACGACATCCTGCGCCGGCTCCACAACTTCGCCCTGTCCATGACGTGGCTGCCCTGGCCGGTCTTGACCAGGAAACAGTGGCCCGCTTTGCACTACGGTGAGAAGCGCGGTATCACCTGGGAGGAACATCAGGCGATTGTCGCTGCGGAGTACAACCCGGAACGCAAGGTGTTCTTTGAACTGGCTTGGCACGTTGGCGCGGCGCAGATCGACTTAGTTTCGCTCAAGGCCGAGGATGTGGACTGGCAAAATCAACTCCTCTGCTACAAGCGGCGCAAGACCGGCACGCCGGCCATTCTTCGCTTTGACGAGGAGGTCGCGGCTATTCTGAAGCGACTGCCCGAAAGCGGCCCGTTGTTCCCGAACTGGTCGAAGTTTACTTCGTCGAACCGGGCGGCGCACTTCTGGCATATCTGCCAGCGACTCGGGTTTACGGGCATCAGTCTGCATTCGTATCGTTATGCGTGGGCGGAGCGAGCCAAGACCGTGGGTTATCCCGAACGCTACGCGCAAGAGGCGCTGGGTCACAAGAGCAAGGCGGTAGAGCTACGAGAAGAAGATTGTGCCCATGCCAAGGGTGAGCGCGGCGAATGAGTCGGCGAATGGCGGCAACGCGGCGCCTTCGGTGTCACAGGTCACGCAGCAAGCCAGCGCATGAAGAAAGGAGAGCACTATGAATTCGCATCCTGTTTTTCTGCTCGACCCGCTGTTCCGCTGGTTGGATTGGGTAATCGCAACTTACGGACTGGAAATCTACATGATGACGGTGTGGCTATCGCCGCTGCTCATCGTGTGGATACTGAGCGGTGGTTTCTGGCGCAGACCGCCCAGACGGCGCAGCATGAAGCCACCGCCGTTGATTCAGACCGCCACCGCGCCGCCGCCGCCACTGCGCCCAGTCACCTGGCGTGAACCGGAGCCACGACGGACCTCAACTTCCTACGATGATATTCGGTCTCTCGCCGCATGACGCTATGACGCGCCCGTGAGCCTTGTGCTCGCGGGCGCGGGGCCGCAAAAGAACGCGGCCATGCCGTCTACGCCGAAGACTCCGCAACCAGGGCCAGAGTGAACCGGCACACCGTTGATCGAAACAAGGCGCAAAGACTGTCGACTCAGCCGCGTATCGAGCAGGAAAAGGCCACCTAGTCCTTGGCTAACCGATAGAACAGAGCAGCCGATCCTATTGTGTCAGAAACGACGTTTTGATCACCTTCAGCCGATACAGGAAGGCTGTTCGTGATCCATGGGCCAGTGGCGCTGCTCGCGCTTTGCAATTGAAAGCCGATGGCCGAAGTCGGCCATAGCAGGCGCATAACTCCGTTCTCCGCGGATTGAATCGTGATCCTCACTCTCAGGGTCTCTTCTCCAGTTTGGATAGCAACGTTATCCAGCAGTACAGTGTTGTCCCCGGCGGCCGTCTGTGTGAAAACAAGATTGGCCGTGTCATTCTCAGCGGTAAACGCGAAGCTCCTTAGGTGATAAGGGTTGGAACCGCCAACTGCTGAGACATCTTCGTCTTGGGCACTCACCGTTCCGATGGTGACTTTCAAGTGCGGTGTATTGCCCAGGCGTGCATTGCACGCATAAGAAAGGCTATAGCGCTGCCCCGCCGTCAAATCGCCGATCAGTTGGCTTAGCGACGTCCCTTGTCCTTGGAGAAACGCGACCAAGTCCTGATCCGGCGCGGTTCCGTTATCCGCAAATGGCCCGTCACCGCTGAAGTTCACACCGTAACTACCGGTTCCATCCCAACCCGAAATTGGGTCGGGCGAGATCATGCCGGGAGATTGTGGCAGTCCGCTCGCTTCGAAGCTCGGATTCTGAACCACCACGTTGCCTTCGTCTCGCTGGATGATCGTGACGGCATCGATCAGCGATGCTGCTATGCTACCGAATTCGAGCAAGGTCGAGCTCATTTGCGGAACAAACGAGACGTTGCGGAAATAGTACGCATTCGTGCCGCCCACAGGTTGGATGCTGTCCATCCGATCAAGTTCGTTCCGATCGAAACGGATTGACAGGCTGGGACAACACTCGACCGCGTTGTAGCGAAACTGCAGCCAATACTTTTTGCCAGGGACAAGTCCGTTTATGATCTGTTCCAGACCAGCGGTAGCCTGGCCCTGGATAAAAGCAACCTGTGAGCGATCAGGCACAAGACCGTTGTTCTGGAAAGGTCCGTCCGCACGGTTCACTCCAACGTAGGAGCCATACGCGATCCAAAAATCAGGCCAACCATAATGGGGAGAAACCGGTTGATAACTCAGTTCGAAACTTGGGTTTTGAACCAAAGACGTCAAAATACTCACGCTCATCGGATCGCCCACGGCGACCTCGGCGTTGTCCGACAGCGTGAAGAAAGTCCGACCTTTGTTCACAGCTTTTATCGTAATCGTCTGTGTGATAGGCGATCCAATTGGGAAGTCCATTATCAACACTCCACCTATAGCTCTTTCCGCGTTCGCGATTGTCGGATTTCTACTGGTAAGCCGAATCACGGCGTCGTTGTCGCGATTCATCGCTTCCGGAATTTTGATGACGATATCTTTTGACGTCTCGCCTGGGCCAAACGTCAGGCTTTGGGTCATTGAGTGGACTTCTGCCAACGCAGTGACTTTCAAATCATCGAACGTGTGGACCAAGCCGGCTCCAATCCCGAGCAGCGTGATATAATTCCCGCGAAAGCCGGAGGGCTTCACATACGCGACAGTGTTAGAAGTAATCCGTATCGGCTGGTCATTCACAAACAAATTGATCGTCGCAGGACTACCTCCTTGGAAGTTCGAGGTTTTCGCTTCGATCCGCACCTTGAGCGGGCCCGCCGGAAGTGCGTCCGCCAGATCGCTCCCATAAACCCGTGACTGTCCATCCCACACCTCGATACGCCCATCATTCCGGAACGAAATCCCCATCCCATCCTCCGAGCTGACGTAACGGTTTACTCCAGTTGAACCGAACACAATCGCAGCCCAGTTCTCCGAATCACGGGCAGGATTATTCGCGCCGGCCGTTACTTCACACTCAATTGCAAATTCGGTTCCATCAATAAAATTGTAATCCGGGGAGACGCCATTCGCGACGTTGACAAGGTACAGCTTGTTTGGCTGCTGAGGATTATTCACCTGCGTTTGATCATCCTGCACTCCGCTCTCCGGAACATAGGCTTCCACGTACTTCAGAATCCCTGCTGTTCCGCTCTGGCGCTTGTCATTTTCGAAATTGATGTCGAGACTGTTCGTCGACGTGTCGAAGGTGTCCAAGAAGACTGTCTCCGCCAGACCCGAGCCCGGTCCAACCTGGGCTTGCACACTTGCAGAAGTTAGACCGATAACCGCCAGCGAAGCCGCCGTGAAACTGGTTAATCCCCAGCGAACAAGGTACGCGTTTG
>QHPW01000276.1:0-2593 GCA_003219675.1 Verrucomicrobiota bacterium | reverse complement strand
CACCGCTTCCGCCCGTGGACGACGCACGAGGTTCAGCGAGTGACGGAATCAGTTGTGAAGATGGGCGCATCGCATTGTCCGGTATGCCGCACATCCATCGAGTGGCAGGGGGTACCAGGTGTGCTCCTGCTTCGGTTTTTCGCTGCGGCAATTCCAACCAGTGGCAGAATGTCGCCCAGACGAACTGAGTACGTGTGAACGTAGTATCCCGTTATTATCGCCTTGTTTTTAGCGGCAAGAGATGACATGCTTGCGCAGAAACGAGTGGTGTGATAATCGGACGTTCATTCATGTTCGCGGCTGTTCTTGCCCTGAACTCTCCCAGCGCTTTCGGCCAACTTGTTTACACGAACAGTTTCACGGCGACTCCCGGCTCGGAGTGGTCGTTGCGCTCCACCAGCGTTACACCCAACGGCGCTCGCCGATTTCTTGGGCCATTCGCAACTGGCACAACCTCGCTGACCCTGAGCAATCTGCCGCCCCACGCCGAAGTCGCTCTCGCATTTGACTTGTTCATCCTGCTCACCTGGGACGGTATTGGGGATTCGGACAATGGGCCGGATGTATGGACGTTAAGTGTAGCCGGAGGGCCGACTCTCGTGCGAGCAAGTTTCCTGAACACATTTTTAATAGATAAAAACTCGGCTCAGTCCTACCCAGACGACGCCGGCTCCGGTTTACACGACGGACGAACCGGGGCAGTCGAAAATAACACTCTAGGCTACTCCTGGAGCGGTCGTTCGTTGGATTCCGTTTATCACCTGGCGTTCTCCTTTCCCCATACAGCGTCCTCGGTGGTCTTGAATTTCGCGGGCGTGGGACTGCAAGCTGTGGCAGACGAGGGTTGGGGACTCGATAACGTAGCCGTTTACGCCGGCCCGATACCGCCGGTCATCACTGTTGGCCCGCAAAACCAATACGCTGCCGTGGGCGACAACGCGATGTTTGCGGTAAGGGCCGCTGGCTCTGTTGATTTGAATTACCAGTGGTTCTTTCACGGCACACCGATTTTGGCGCAGACCAACGCAACATTGTCCATTACGAACGTCCAGTTCACTGACACGGGCGCTTACACCGTGCGGGTCAGTAATCCGCTCAGCTCGGTGCTCAGCCCACCGGCCAGCCTGACCGTCTTTGAGGCTAGGCCGCAAAAGTTGTGGGAATTTGCAACCAGGAGTGGAATCAGTTGCCCTCCAGCTTTGGGAAGGGACGGCACGATCTACGTTGGATCGGTTGACGGAAGACTCTACGCGCTTGATTCCAACGGATCGAACAAATGGTCGTTTCTCACACCCTCGCCCGTTGTTTCCAGTCCGTCTGTTGGAGTGAGTGACCAAATCTACTTTTCTTCGCGGGACGGCAAGTTCTACGCCCTGAAAGCGAATAGCTCCAATGCATGGGCTAGGTCAATCAGTTCTCTGGATTGTTCACCGGCGCTGGGAGCTGATGAAACCATCTACGAGGGGACGCAGAACGGCTCGCTCTACGCCTATTTGCCAAATGGCAATGGGAGATGGGTGCGCACGGCAGGCGGTGGCTGGATTGAATCGTCTGCTGCTGTAGCGGCAGACGGGACGATTTACGTCGGTGCGCCGGATGGCAGGCTCTATGCAAAAACCACGCTGGGAGCGAGTCGTTGGACTTACCCAACCGCAGGCGCGGTGGACTCTTCTCCGGCGATTGGTTCGGATGGAACGATCTATGTCGGCTCATCGGATGGGAGGCTATATGCCCTCAGTCCGACCGGCACAAACAAGTGGTCGTTCGCCACTAAAGGCGCAATCGAGTCATCGCCAGCGATCGGTCTGGATGGAACGATCTATGTTGGCTCAGGCGACGGGAGGCTCTACGCGATCAACCCGGACGGCAGCGAGAAGTGGGAATTTGCGACCGACGTTCCGGTGGCGAGTTCGCCTGCCATTAGTGCGGATGGCACGATCTACTTTGGGCCGGTGTCAGGCAATGTGTTCGCCTTGTATCCTGATGGAGCGGTAAAATGGGTCTTTCCAATCGGTGTTGGAGTGTTCGGCGCTTCGCCAGCATTGACGCTCGACGGCACCCTTTACGTGTGCGGAAGCAACAAGGTGTATGCGCTGAAAACTTCGAGCGGCCTGGCGAGGTCTTCTTGGCCGATGTTCCGGCACGATCCACGCCACACCGCCAACGCCGGTCTGCCGTTCGTCTTTCCCCCGACGCTCTTCTCACCAACCCTGCAAAGCGATGGCCAGTTCACTATTGATGTCTATGGCGAGGCTGGCAGCACATACCAAATCGACGTTTCGGGAGACCTGAACTCATGGAGTGTTCTCACCAATCTGTCCGCGACGACTTTTCATACGTTGATCGCCGACCCGCAGGCGGCCAGTTATCAACAACGATTCTATCGGGCACGACTGTTGCCATAGCCAAGGATAATCCTATCGATTAGGCTGCTCGCGCGGAATCTGAGGAGTGTATCTTCGAGGGCGGAAAGAAACGAGGATCGAACTCAAGGAATACAAGCGCGGCCTTTGCTTCGGTTCATGCGGCCCGTTAACAAGAGTCATTGGTTGGCACTTGTCGCCACCGCCAATCGGCAGCGGGCCACTACCTA
>QHPW01000274.1:3175-6220 GCA_003219675.1 Verrucomicrobiota bacterium | reverse complement strand
AACAACCCGGAAGCGGCCAAGGCTGCCGATGAAGGGGCGAAACTGGCTGAAAAACTCGCCGCCGATTTGGCGGCTGAATCCAGAAAGGCCGCCGACGCGTTCGCCGCTGCGATCAAGGCTGCCGAGGCCGCCGCCGCTCAGCTCAAAGTTGCCGCTGAAAAGTTTGCCGCGGCGAAGACGGCCGCTGAGAAAACCCAATCCAACGCAGAGCCGCCCGACGCGGATTTGATTGCGGCCCGCGACGCGGCAGAAAAAGAGGCCGAAGCTGCCGTCGAAAAGGATAAAATGGCCGGCGAAGCCAGGATCACCGCGGAAAAGGGCGCCGCGGAAGCGTCCGCCAAAGCGAAGGATGCCGAAACGAAAAAGGCCGCTGCCGCGGACCGCGCCAAGGCGGCCAATGAAAAGGCCAAGCCCACAGACGTGACCATTACGGCCTATTCAGCGCCGATCACCTTCCAGGTGAAGCCGGAAGAAAAGAAATGATTTTGCGGGCTGCGCCAACCCGGCGGACCGGGACTGCGGACTTCCCCGTGCGCCCTGAATCCAATTCCAGTCCGGCGCCGCGTGGAATCGCGCCCTCCCCTGGTTTGCGCACGACCGCCGCTTTTATCCTGGTGTTCCAATGCCTCGAGCCCGTTCGCGCGGACGAAACCAAATCCGCGGAAAACCCACCCAAACCGATTCCCATAGCGCAAATCAAACGCTCGACTCCGGTGGATTTCGAGAAGGACATCGTGCCCATTCTGAAAAACAATTGCCTCGCCTGCCACAACCGGACCACCGCGAAGGCCAGGCTCATCCTCGAAACACCGGAGGGCATGCTCAAAGGCGGCGATTCCGGTCCAGCCGTGGTGCCGAAACGCAGCGGCGCGAGCCTGCTCCTCAAAGCCGCGTCGCATCAGATCGAAGACACCGTCATGCCCCCGCCGGGCAACAAGGTGCAGGCTTCGAATTTAACACCGGAAGAGTTGGGCCTCATCAAGCTCTGGATCGACCAGGGAGCAAAAAGTTCGGACCGCGCCATCAGACCCATCGAATGGCAGCCCTTGCCGGCTGGATTGAACCCGATTTACGCCGTGGGCCTGACGTCGGACGGCCAATTCGCCGCCTGCGCCCGGGCCAATCAGATTTTCGTTTACCACCTCCCCTCGGCGCAACTGGTGACCCGCCGGACGGATCCCCAAATGCTGAAGAGCGGAAACAAACCCGGCGTCTCGCATCGCGACCTGGTACATGCCCTGGCCTTCAACCCGGACGGTACCGTGCTTGCTTCCGGCGCTTTCCGCGAAGTGAAGTTGTGGCGGCGGCCCGAAAACGCGCAGCACACCAAACTGTCCACGGTCGCAAGAAAAGTCGTGGAAACGTTGGCGGTCAGCCCGGACGGCCATTGGTTCGCCACCGGCGGCGATGACGGAAACATCAGACTGTGGAATGCCGTTTCGGCCAAATCCATAAGAACACTGCGCGGGCACACCGGCCCGATCAACACGTTGAAGTTTTCGCCCGACAGCATCAAGCTCTGCTCCGGCGCGAGTGACAGAAAGCTCGCTGTCTGGTCCATTCCCCGGGGCAACCTCGTCGCGCGCGCGGAGACACCCTCGAAGGTCAACGCGGTCACGTGGCTGAACGACGGCCGGCAGATCGCTTCCGGTGGAGACGATCAGATGATCCGCCTCTGGTTCGTTGACTCTGCCCGGTCCGCCCTGGTTCCTGTGAAAGACTTCAAAGGGCACACCGGCCCGGTCACGGCGCTGGACACCATGCCATCCGCCCCGGCGCAAATCCTGTCCGGCAGCGGCGACGGTTCCGTGCGCCTTTGGAACGTCGAAGATGGCCAGCTCGTTCGCCAGGTTCAACACGGTGGCCCCGTGTCCGCCGTGGCGGTCCGCCGCGACGGCAAACGCTTCGCATCGTCCGGCCTGAACTCCGTCGCCAGGCTTTGGGACACCAGCGAGGGAAAACCCATTGCCGAAATGAAAGGGGACCCCCGCCCCCAGGAGTACGTTGCGGACCGGAATCGCTTTCTCGACTTCGCCAAATCCGAAGCCGATTTTCACAAGGCGGCTCTGAACGGCGCCGAAACCAATCAGACCGCCGCGGCCAATCGCGTGAACAAGGCCCGCGAAGTTCACGAGGCGGCCAATAAGGCGCTCGCCGAAAAGCAAATGCGCGTCGAGGAGAAAGAAGCCGCCCGGGCCGCCGCTGAAAAGGCAACCGAAGCGTTGAAAGCGGAACTTAAAAAGGCAACCGAAGCGTTTGAGGCCGCGGACCGGGCCGCCAAAGACGCCGAGGCGCTCGCGAAATCAGTCAGAGAAAGCCCCGCCGAAACCAAAGAGACCATCGACCGCGCGGCCGCCGAGGTCGCCGCGAAAACAAAATCCGCGGGCGAGGCCAGGACCGCTCTCGATAAACTCAGCTCTGAAATGAAGGAAAAAGAAAAACAAGCCGACGAAAAGTTGAAGACCGCCGTCAAAGCGCTTGAAGACGCCGGGAAGGAACTCAAAAAGGCTGAACTGACAAAATCGACCGCTCTGACGGAATTCGAGTTGGCGGAAAAGGCGGCCGACCAGGCCGCCGAGGCGGTGGCCAAATCCAGGGAAGCGAAACAGAAAGCGGAACGTCAACACAAGGATGCGGAAACGCAATTGGCCGCAGCCCGCCAGACGGCCGCCGAATCGGAGCAGCCGATCCGTTCCCTCGCGTTCTCCCCGGACAACCTCATGCTGGCAACCGCCGGGGATGATCAAAGCGTTCACACCTGGAACGCGGACAATGGAGCGCCATTCGGGAGTCTCAAAGGACACAAGGGCGTCGTCTTTGCCGTCGCCTTTACCCGCGACGGCAATCCGATTTCGGGAGCGGCCGATCGAAGCGTGGTGATTTGGGATTTAAAGGCGGCGTGGAAACTGGACCACGTCATCGGCACAGGCGACGCCAATTCCCCGCTGATTGACCGCGTCAACACGGTGAAGTTCAGCCCGGATGGCGGGTCGCTGGCGACCGGCGGCGGCGAGCCGACGCGCAGCGGCGAAATCAAACTCTGGG
>QHPW01000274.1:0-3147 GCA_003219675.1 Verrucomicrobiota bacterium | reverse complement strand
TTCGGGCTCGACTTTTCGCCCGACGGGAAATATCTCGCCTCCGGCGCGGCGGACAAGTTCGTCAAGGTCGTGGAGTTGGCCACGGCCAAAGTCGTCCGGCAGTTTGAAGGGCATACGCACCACGTGTTGGGCGTCAGTTGGAACCGGAACCAACGCACACTGGCCAGCGCCGGCGCCGACAACGTGGTCAAAATCTGGGACTTCGTGAACGGTGAAAAGAAGAAGAACATCGCCGGTTTCGACAAGGAGGTGACCGCGATCAGCTTCGTCGGCTACACCGACCAGGCGCTGGCCGTTTCAGGCGACAGCAAAGTGCGGCTGGTGCGTGAGGACGGCAACGAGGTTCGTTCCTTTGCCGGCGCGAATGATTTCGTCGAGTCCGCCGCCGTGACGCCTGATGGAAAGATTGTCATCGCCGGCGGGCAGGACAGCGTCCTGCGCGTCTGGGACGGAACGAACGGCAAGTTGATTGCCTCCTTCCCTCCGCCCGATGCGAAGTAACAGTTCGCCGTTTTCTTCAACCTACCCGAGCATGGCGCCGGCTCTCGGGCGTGGGAACTGAGATGGATGACCGCGGGCTATTCCCTCTCCCTGAGGGAGAGGGTCAGGGTGAGGGGGAACAAGACGGAGTCTGCCGTCCTGCATCCGGCCATTGCCGCAATGGTCAAATACGTTGAGTCCTCCGGCAGAGCCGGAGGTTTCCCTCACTCATTGAATATCCCAAGCCTCCGGCGCGTTGATGTCGGCGCCAGCGGTGCCGTTGTCCTGGCCTAAGTTATTCATCCCCCACTGGTCAACTGTGTTCGGGTCATTGTCCGGTATAGAAAAGAGAGGATCGTTCGGTACGGTGTTAAGCGCATGGAGGATGTAATCCGGTTCGGCGTATTGGACCAGGCCGCTTTGCTGGAATTGCAACAGCACGTTTGTCACGGAAGCGCCTTCAGGCAATTGCACGACCTGCAATCACCGATTGCGGGATAGGAACGGATCACTGCCGTGCCCAGCGCGTCGTGCAGGGCAGTCAAATCGGTGCCCGACTTTGGTTTCACCAGAATCCGGTCTAGGGCAAAACCGGCGAGCGGAGGACCGTCTTGTGCGGATGCCAGCGGCGCGACGAAAGTCGTCGCCCATAAAATTGCGAGCAAGAGAACCGCTTTCGCAAACGACGCATGTCCGGCCGTTGGTCGAGTCGTGCTCAAGCGCGATGCCCACTGCATTTTAATTTTCATAATGCCATCCTTCATTCTTTGGTTTTCAGGTTGAGGCTTACGGGTTTTGGTCTGGCTTACGGTTTACGCAACCGGAAGAATTTTGTAGGCGGATCGAACGGCAGAGTAATTTCGCAGCGGCCATTATTGGTCGTGGTCTCATTGAAGAAACCTTGCCAGTTCGTTGAACGGAGGCTCGCCGCAGATTCGAGGACAAAATTCGTGTAGGGCAGCGGCCAGAAAAGGGTAACGTTGTTGTTAACCTGTGCAACGGCCAGCCTGACGCCAGCATTGGGGCAGGTGTTCAGGAGCACTGCGGCCCCGCCGCAGACGGCTACCGCAACGTCCGGCTTGCCGTCACCGTTGAAGTCGGCGATAGCAAGGGATTCCGGCGAATACGCCGGATAACCTCCCGCACTCAAGCTGATGGCGCTTTTAAAAGTTCCGTCGCCATTGCCCAACAATACTGACACGTTGGTGGAGTTATAGTTTGCCACCGCCAGATCGGGCTTGCCGTCGCCGTTGAAATCCGCGACTGCCAAGGAAACGGGCGCTGCCCCGGCATCGTAATTGACGTCGGCTTGAAAAGTCCCGTCACCCTTGCCCAATAACACCGACACGCTGCTGTTGGTAAAGGAACCTTGGTAATAGGAGCCAATGTTGGCCACAGCCAAATCCACGGTGCCATCGCCGTTGAAATCGCCCACCGCTCCAGAAACTGAAGCGACGCCTGCGCTGTAATTGACGGCGGGATTGAAGCTGCCATCTCCCCTGCCTAACAGCACCGTCGCGCTCCCGTTAGTTTGCGGGCTGGAATACGGATCACCAAAATTGATCACAGCCAAGTCAAACTTGCCGTCGGCGTTGAAATCACTTATTGCAACAGAAAAGGGATGTAACCCCGCAATATGCGCGGTAGCGGCTGAGAAGGTACCGTCGCCGTTGCCTAACACTACTGAAAGATTGCCATTGGTGTACGTGCGGCTATTTTGGTCAAACGAGACGTAATTCGCTGACGCTAAGTCAAGCTTACCATCGCTATTGAAGTCGCCGGGTACGAGAAATCCTCCGACGGTGGAGGATTGGATTAGGGGTTGGAACTTTCCATCGCCTTGGCCCAAGAGGACAGAGATGTTCTTGGTGTAGCTCGCTATGTGAACAGCCACGTCGGGTTTGCTGTCACCGTTGAAATCACCCACCGCAACGGTACTGGGATTGGGCCCAGCGTAACTATTCAAAGCTGGCTGAAAAGTTCCGTCGCCATTGCCCAACAGGACCGGGACGTTAAAAGTGCAGCAGTCAAACGGAAATACGGTGCCTAAAACCAAATCGTTTTTGCCGTCCCCGTTAAAGTCGCCTACCGCAACGGAAACAGCACAACCCGACGCGGGGAAATTGCGCGCCTCTGCAAAACTCGGCGCGGGACAGCCGTCGGCCTGGACCCGGTCGCTGTGAAGCAGAAAGCTGAGCAGCAGAGCCGAGACCATGATTGTGGCCGGCGACAGCGGGAATTTGACCGGGAATTTGACGACCGTCGTTCGCAAGAAACGAAAAGCGGCTTTCTCAATGGGCCTATCTTGACACTGCCCCCGACTCGACTGGCACTGCGGAGCGCCGATCTCCGATCCGGCGCGTTTCGGGGTGCTTTCGAATACCTGCCGGGTCGGAGACCGGCGCTCCGGGGGTAGTGTCAAGAAGTTCTCAATCATACGCATCCTTTCGAGTTGCTAAATAATCAACACTCCTACAAACCTTCCACTAGTCTCTCCTACAAATGCTATAATTGGCGCGCCTCTTCCTTTTTGAACACTGGGGTGAAGACCGTAAAGTGAGAGGGGCAAATAGCTGATGGACGGGTGGCGTGAACGCCCTAACTGAAGTTCGTCAATAGCTCCTTTCCTTTCGCGTATTTCGCGCTCCACGGTTTCACCTGATCTTT
>QHPW01000275.1:3335-4179 GCA_003219675.1 Verrucomicrobiota bacterium | reverse complement strand
TCGGGCGAACGAAGCTCGCGTTTGAGCAGGTCTTCGTCCACCACGTTCATCCATTGATGAACCCAGAGCGCCTCGAGCATCTGGTGTTCGTAGGCCGGGTCTTTCTTGTCGAGCTTCGTGATCCATTTCTTCAACGCGGGAACGACCTCCCCGGCGCTGCGTTTGCCCAATTCGATTTTCGCACGCGTTCGCACGTTGTTTTCCGGTTCCTTGAGCAGTTCAAGCAGTCTATCCACCGGCTGGCCATCGATCTTCGCCGGTTTGAGCAGCGGCCGGCCTTCGTAAGTGATCCGATAGATGCGGCCATGGGAGTGGTCGCGGTTGGGATCGCGAATGTGGTGTTGCATGTGTCCGATAAGCTGGTTGGACCAGTCGAGGAAATAAATGGAACCGTCCGGCGCAACATCGACCGCAGTGGGACGGAAATTCGGATCGTCCGACTTGACCAGGTCTTCGACCGACTCCCCTTTCAGGCCGGAGCCGTCCTCGCTGACCTTCACCCGGAAGATGCCCTGGAAACCAATGACGTTGCAGTCGAGGAAATTTCCCTGAAAGTCATCCGGGAAATGGCGGCTGGAGATCAAGCCGGTGCCGGCGCAGGGACGCGAGGGGCGCTGCCAGAACTGCTCCATCTTTCTGTGTTTCGCCGGGTAATCAAGATGACCGCTGAAAGCCGGTCCGAAGAAGGTTTCGTTGCCGGTCGCATCGGTAATCAGATCGGTGCCCCAGTAATCGAACACGCGGCCGTGCGGGTTGGCGAAGCCGTAGGGAACGTAACGGTCGAACTTGTAGGTGCACGGCTCGAAACGGTAGATGCACGCGTCGGTGTTGCGCACCGGCCCCA
>QHPW01000275.1:0-3169 GCA_003219675.1 Verrucomicrobiota bacterium | reverse complement strand
GGGCAATTCAAACCGTCGATAAAATGAGTGACTTTGTCGGCCTTGCCGTCGCCGTTGGTGTCTTCAAATATCAACAGGCTGTCGCCGGTTTTGCTGGTCGGCGTGCGTTCGGGGTAATTCGGCCAGGCAGCAACCCAAAGCCGGCCTTTGGTGTCGAACGCCATTTGCACCGGCTTGACGAGTTCGGGGAACTGCGCCTCGCTGGCGAACAGGTTCACTTTGCAGCCGTTTGCCACAGTCATGTGTTTGATCGCCTCCTCGGGGTCAAGATAAGGACTGACATCGATCTTGTTCGACTCCAGCGTTTCCACCGGCGGCACGTTCGAGTCATCCACTTTCAGGTCGCGACCCCTGGCTGCCGCCCAGATGCGCCTGTCGCGGTTGGCGGTCATCACATCGCGCTGGGTCATTTCCTCCTGCATAACCTGGCGGTTGGAAATCATCGGGCTTTCCTTGCCGGCCGACGGGAATTCCAATTTCGATCGTCCCCGCGGAGTTTTTCCAGATGACCCGTCGGCGCCTTTTCGTTGAAAAGGGCCTGGAAGATTTCCGGCGCAAGCGCCTTGTCGCCGGCCTCGGTGAGCAGGAAGGGGTTGAAGGTGAGCGAATGCCCCTGCTTCGCCGCCTCCGCGTAAAGCCGCTGCGACACCGTGAAGAGGTCCACGAACAGCACGTCGTTGGCCTTCGCCACCTCGGCCATCGCGGCGGTGTAGAGTTTCAGGTTGGCGTTGTTCGTCGTCGGATCCGGGAGATTCGGGTCGTTAAGCGTTTCATTGGCGATCGGCGAGAAAAGCGCGATGCGCGGCGCGCTTTTGCCGCTGTAGTCCTTCGCTTTGATCTCCTTGAGAAGCTTGTCGAGGTCCTGTTTGAATTTATCCAGACCCTCCGGGCCCTTGAAGGACTCGTTGAAGCCGTAAAAGGCCAAAACGACATCCGCCTTCGTCTTGGTCAGCCAATCGTCGCGCGAACCGAAGTTCTCGGAGCGATGCCAGGTTGCGACCTCATCGCCGGAGGCGGCGAGGTTGCGGAAAACGAGGTCGTCGTCAGGAAATTTCGCGTAAATGAGCGTCTCCAGGAAACCGTGGTGCTGCATCCGGTCGGCGAGCGCGTTGCCGAGGTAACAGATGTGGTCGCCCTTGTTCAGGGTGAGCACTTGCGCGCCGAATGCATTGGCGCGGAGCAAAACGAGCAGGACGATCAGGCCGGTCAGGTTTTTCATGGGTAACTGGACTTCGCGTGTGCGGGGTTTCTTCATTTCGCGATCAAGGCTTTACCTTTTGCAAGCCGTGTGTTCATGAGGGCAATTCTTAACCACCGCGCGTGTCTTTGGAAACCATTTTGCGGGCCAGCCCTTCCCGCCAGCCGCGCAGAACACCGGTAAAGACCGCGTCAGCGCGACGATTGAAAACACCGGCAACCGAATGGCCCAGGCGCGCGCCAAGCCACAACGTCCAGCAGAAGAGCGCGACAGAGAGCAGCCGGTTCGGCCAGGCATCGAGCGCCCATTGCCCTTTCCAAATCCACATGGGGTCTTTGCGGAAGGGACCCAAATAGAAAATCGGCCAGAGGTCTTCCGGCGAGGGCCCCCGTGAACCAACGAGGTCGCAGAGCAAATGCAGATGAAAAACCAACAGCGCGAGGAATGCCACGCGCGCCCGCCTTCGCGCAAACGCAGTCAGCAGCACGGTGATGACAAGTCCGCCGAAAATCCCGTGCAGAAGAAAATGGTGGTAGCGCTGATAATACGGGGCGTTGCCTTTTGCCAGCGCGCCGCTCTGTTACCAGCCGGCAGTCGCGCGAATTGTCCGTCGTTTTGGCGGCAATGATCCAGCTTGCGAACAGATGCGTGACCGGGGACATCGCGCCAGAACGTATTTCCGATTCGGAAAAGTATCCACCCATTTTTCATCGACACCTCCTCCTCGATCGCTAGAAATCGAGCATGCCCTTTTACGCGGACTTGCATGTCCACTCGAAATTCGCGCGAGCCACCAGCAGTGACTCGGACCTGAAACACATGGGGCTTTGGGCGGTCGGGACTGTGCCCGACTGGGAGTTGATCGTGAAAAGAACAGATACCTTTGGGTAGAGCCGTCCGCTATTTCCGTTGTCGCCACTGCGAACTTCGGAGTAGTTTTTCGTGTGGATACTATCTCTGAGACACTTGATGCCACTGGCATTTCAAAAGTCCAAGCGAAGGGACAGATCGAGTTCTAAAATCGAGTCGGGCACCCGCCGCCATGCTTCTCCCCTCTCCCCTCAAAGCGCAACATGCGGCCTAACACTACGCCAGCCAATGAATGACGCGAAAGACAAGAAGCAGATCATCTGTCAGGTGCTGAATCATAAGGCCGGTCGGTTCGCGTTGGTTGGCTTACCTTCAGGCGAGCAGATTGTGATTAGCATCGGCTCGGTCACAGCGAAAATATTAGCGAAGCGCGCGGTTGTTGGTTGGTATTTACCGAAAGTCGTCGCTTTCGAGCGACTGTCCACATGGCAGTCTGAGTATCCGCACCAAAACAGTTTTCATCGCGGCATCTGCCGCGGTTTGGTTCTCGAAGGCTTACTCGCTTTGCTATCGAATTGCCAGTCAGTAGATGAGATTCGCCAAGCGTGGCCGAGAATGGAGAATCCGCTCGCCGTGGTCGGACGGGCAATGGTCGACATGCCCGGCAGCTCGCATCCCCATAATGAACCCACTTGAACGCATCCGAATATGGAGTCGTAAGGATTTTCCAGACCCACCTCCGGGACTGAGCTTGAGACAATTAGCCGAGCTTGAGACTGATCACGATTTACAGAAGCCGGTCCAGCAGTTGATTTGTGATGTCCACGAGGAGTGCCTAAATGAATTGCCACCGAAAGTCCAAGGAGAGTCGGAGCAGCATTGGAATGAGCGATTGGTTGTTTTGCAGTTGCAGCGCCTCATCGGAGCCCAGAAGCGTATGGTTTCGATGATGGGTCGAGTTGCATTGGAGCACGAACGCACCAGCAATGCTCTGGTGAAGCTGTCTTGGGTCCTCGTTGGAATGACGGCAGTACTGATTTGGCTAACGATTGTGTTAGTATGGATCGGGAAATGACGCTCTGCCGTTGGCAAAAATGAACGATGCTTGGCTCTACGTAGTCTCAGCGGTCATCTTTCTAGTCGTTTTTATTTCCACGAGAA
>QHPW01000271.1:3398-5628 GCA_003219675.1 Verrucomicrobiota bacterium | reverse complement strand
AAGGGCCAGGTGTGGAAGAGCATGGCGTAGGCGAGGGATTACGTGACGGATTCAAAACACCAAATTCCAAACTCCAAAAACCAAAGAAATCCAAAACACCCAACTTCCGAAAAGTCCGCCAATGAAATCGCATCTTTCACCATCAGACAGATGTGTGACGGGGCGGCAGGAATCGCTTTTGGTGTTTGAATGTTGGTGCTTCTTTGGAGTTTGGTGGTTGGAGCCTGGTGTTTTATGTCGAAAGGCACGATTTGTGAGGGCAAACTAGCGTTTGGCCGAGCGCTTCAATTCCTGCAATTCTTCAAACGTCGCTCGGCGCACGCAGCGAAAACCGCAATAGTCAGTGTAAAAGCAGGCGTCGGTGTCGCCGGTTCGTTGACCCTGGCGAAACGTGGCGCGGCACATATCGGCGCTCGCCTTCCAGGAACCGCCGCGCATGACGCGTTTCACGTCCTTGCCGGGACTGGCCGGCCCGCGCGGATCGACGGGCGGGCTTTCTTTGTAGTAGGCCGGGCTGTAAACGTCCTCGCACCATTCCGACACGTTGCCGTACAGGTCGAAGATGCCCCAGCGATTCGGTTTCTTCTCTCCGACAACATGAGTCCTGTCAGTTGCATTGTCAGCAAACCACGCGTATTCCCGGAGCTTGTCTGATTGTCCGAAATCGTAAGGTCCGTTCCCCCCGGCGCGACAGGCGTATTCCCATTCCGCTTCCGTGGGCAGGCGATAACCGTTCGCGGCATAATCACAATCCAGGTCGGCGGTTTTCTCGTTGTAACACGGCTTCAACCCTTCGAGGAGCGAACGCTCATTGCAATAAAGCTTGGCCTCGCGCCAACGGATTCGTTCCACCGGTTTCCTGGAGCCGTCCTGCCAACGCGACGGATTCGGCAATTGCACCCGGGCGAACATTTCCTGCGTCACCTCATATTTGTCGATGAGAAACGCGCTGACCCTGATCCGGTGCGCCGGGGCTTCATCGTCGTTGCCTTTGTCGCTGCCCATCACGAATTCGCCTCCCGGCAGATAGACCATCTGGATTGCGGACCGAGTCACGACTTCTACCGCAGCGCTGAACTCGGCTTTGGCATCGCCGGACGCGTCCTCCGGTCTGGCTCGGTTGTGGGAGCCGGACTCCGACCTTCCGCAACCCGTCAGGAGGGCAATAACGGCCAGCGACACGAAACAACAGACTCTCCGAATCACTGGAAGCCATCTCATCAATACCGGAGTGTGGGCTTCAGCCCGCTTCAACGTCGGCAAGTCTGTTGATTTGCGGCGGATATTTCGCAATTGAAAGTTGAAGCGGCGTGAACGCCGCGCTCCGTACACCATATTACGAGATGAGTTCTAGTGATTCCCCTTTTTCCGATTCGGCCAAAACCATGCCGACTCCTTGTTGCTGCATCCATTCGTCGTCAGCATGGAGAAGTCTGCATCGGTGGCGCGGTTGAGGTCCAGGATTCCATCCCGTTCCGTCGAGACCGCGAAAAGGTTCCAGCCGGAAGCATGCACCCCCACCATTTCGCACGCGGCCTGGAACGTTCCCGGTTTGCTCGGGTCGCCTTTTCCGTCAGGTCCGCGGCTGATGCAGAGTAACCGGCTGTCGGGTGACCAATCCACGTGGTAAATCATCGATTGGGGCTGCGGCGATTTCGTGGTCGCCCGGTCCCCAGGCGATTTGCCTGCCGTCGGGACTGAAACACGGGCGGCAGCCCGGAATGTTCAGATTGATGACCTTCGGACCGTGCGTTTCAATGAGCATGGTGCCGTGATCGACGCCCATGCCGGCGTGCACGGTCGCCACCACCCATTTGCCGTTCGGAGCAAAGGACGGGTTGTAAAGGTGGTGCAGATTCGCGCTGTTCGGATGCGGCTCAATTTGGCCCGTGCGCAAGTCGTAAAAGCTCATCCCTGTGGTGTAATAATCGATCACATTGAACCTGGGATACTCCTGGGGCAGAAAACCTATCACCTTGCTGTCCGGACTCCAGAACGGTTCGCGCGCGTGGTCCACGAGTTTTTTCCGATTTCCGCCGTCAACGTCCATCACATACAGACTGCGGACGGTGTCCCGGCCTTCTCCCTCGTCGGCCACGAAACAAATCTTCGTGCCATCGGGCGACACCTGCGGGTAATGCTCCTGTTCTTTCGGGGTCTGAGTGAGGTTCACCGGGTTGGATCCGTCGGCGTTCATGACGAAGATTTCCCAATTGTCGTTGACGTAGGT
>QHPW01000271.1:0-3393 GCA_003219675.1 Verrucomicrobiota bacterium | reverse complement strand
AAACGTTCACGGAAAGCAGCCTCGTCGGCGACCGTGATCACGACCGCGAACAGGGCTGTGACGAGGAGGACACCGGAGGACCACGTCGCGCGCGCAAGCCGCATTAACGTGCGGAGTTCATGTTGGATTGGCATGAATCGATGCTAATTGTCGGACTGAGTTCTCTCAACACCAAAGCGGCAAGGGCGCCGGTTTAGTGGAGCGAGGCTTCCCATGAACCGGGTGAGGCAAGACTCCGTCGAGCCCTGGTTTCTATCCGTTGAGGGCTCGACGGAGTCCCGCCCCACCGAAAATGCAAACTGCAACGCTGCCGGAATTTGAGTTGAATAGTTGGGATGGAAGCCTACCGTAGGCTCATCGTGATTCTGCTTCCAACGCAATCCACCCGGCCGGAAAAGCCCGGCAACGCCGGGGTTCACCGGGCGGTTCTTGGCTTCACGTTGATCGAACTCCTGGTCGTGATCGCCATCATTGCCATTCTGGCCGGTATGCTGCTTCCCGCGCTGTCGCGCGCCAAAGAGCAGGGCAAGAAGACAAGCTGCTTGAATAACCTCCGGCAAATGGGCCTTGCGATGTTTGTGTACGCGGATGACAACCAGGACAGGCTTCCGCCGCCGGAATTCGATCCGGACCGAATTGCCGGTTCTGAGCCCTGGCGAGGCTACCTGCTTTTTGGGGAGCGTCCTCCAAAACTCGGTCAACCGGCTAATCCGAAGTTTGCGGTGAACCTGGGGTTGCTCTACGTCGGCAACTATCTGCAGGCCCCGCTCATATTCTATTGCCCAAGCCTCAAGCATAAAAAGAATTTGTTAATTGTTTTCGAGAAGAAATACTTCGAAAGCGCCAAGGTCCCTTGGCCTATGTACGCAATCGATGGCCAGGTCAATACCACCTACACTTACTTCCCGCAAACGGATATTCTTTCCAGCAAGCCGAATGATGCGAACCGGGGTTGGACGCGAGTGGCCGCCAAGCAGACAGAACTGACTCCGGGCGACAACACGCCCGGATGGCGGACGATCGTCTCGTTCCTGCGGCCGTAACGGCTCAACTCTGTCCCGGGCGAGACAGCAGCGGCATTCCGGTCAGGCCAACTGGATAGACTCGTCGAATCGGTCGCCGAAGGCAGAGTCAACAACCTCCGGCAAAGCCGGAGGCATGAAAGAATGAATGGCTCAAAGCCATACTGCCCTTCGGGCGATCCGCAGACCTCTGGGGAAGTGCCAACGCGGTTCGCGCTGCGAGCGTCACCTTTCCCCTCACCCCGGCCCTCTCCCTCAGGGAGAGGGAGAATCCTCCGCTGCCTTTCAGCACAACCCAGCGCGCTGTCTGCCCAACGAACTTCCCGAACAACCGAACCTGCCGCTGGCTGTTCCCTCTCCCGGTGGGAGAGGGTCAGGGTGAGGGGAATCGGCTTGCCGTTCGACACAGCGACTCGGAACCTTCTCGAAATTGTCGAACTTCGCGAGTCCTCCGGCAGAGCCGGAGGTTTCCCAGACAATGAATAAAAGATCACTCCGATCAGCCCGCGCCCCGAAACGGCCGGTTCACCCGGCGAAAAAGCCTCTGACTTCCCGGCGCGATTTTCTTCAGCGCCTGACCGCGGGCGTATGCGCTGCCGCGTGTCTAAGCGACCGGACAGTGACGGGAAGTGCCCAGCCGCCGACCGGCGGAACTCAGGCGACCGCGGTTCGATTTACGAAGACGGAGTCCGACGTTGGTTCGTTGTTTCCGTTCATCCGGAGCCAGGCGGTGAAATCGGACTTTCCGCTCTCGTTTCTGAACCCGAAGTTCAAAAGCTACAAGACCTGGAAGCGCCAGGCTCGGAGCAAACTCCTCGAACTGCTGCATTATGCGCCTCCGCAATGCAACCCGCACCCGGAAACCGTAGAACGAATCGACAAGGGAAATCATATCCAGGAAAAAATCTACTTCAATACCACGCCGGAAATTCGAGTGCCGGCGTATCTGCTGATTCCGAAACAGGGCAAGCTTCCGGCGCCGGCCATCGTCGCTTTGCACGATCACGGCGGGTTTTACTTCTGGGGCAAAGAGAAGTTGGTGGAGACGGACAACGAGCACCCGGTTTTGGCGGATTTTAAGAAGCTCTATTACGGCGGCAGGAGCCTGGCGTCGGAACTCGTGCGCCAGGGGTATGTCGTCCTGGTGACGGACATGTTCTATTGGGGCGAACGGCGGATGCTGCTCGATGACGATCCGCCCGACTGGCGTGAACGGCCGAACGATATCAAGGCGGAGCGCATCGCCGCGTTCAATCAGCGCTCCGGACAAAGCGAGCAGCTCGTCGGGCGAACCATTTTCTCGGCCGGCTTTACCTGGGCGGGCGTGATCTTCTGGGATGACGTGCGCTCGGTGGATTATTTGCTGACGCGTTCGGAAGTGGACAAAAAGCGGATTGGTTGTGTGGGCTTGTCCGTAGGCGGGCTGCGCTCCTGCCATCTCGCGGCTTTGGACGATCGCATCAAAGCGGCGGCGGTGGTGGGTTGGATGGCCTCGTTCCCGACGCAACTCCGGCGCCACGTCAGAAATACCATCGGCCACACGAAACTCGTGCCCGGACTCTATCGTTATATGGACTACCCCGACGTGGCTTCGCTCGCGATGCCATCGGCGCTGCTCGTCATCAACGGCAGCCGCGATGGTCTCTTCAATCTCGATGGAGTCCATGCTTCATTCGAAAAACTGGCGGCCTGCTACAAAAAGGCCGGGGTCGCAGATCGCTTCCGTGCCCGCCTCTACGACACGCCGCACGAATTCAACCTCCAAATGCAGGAGGAAGCCTGGGAATGGTTGCGGCACTGGATGTGAGTTTCAACCCTTCGTCCTGTTCATGATTTGCCAAAAGCCGGACGATTGGTAGTGTCCTAATTTGGTGGCGGCGGTGCTGCGGCACCGCCGTGCGCCGCGGCAGCGGCGCACCCACCTTAAGCAGATTAGGACACTGCCGGACGATTATCTCTCTTGCGCGCGTTCCGCGGTGCGTTATACTCGGGGTTGCTTCATTGAAGTTTCCGACGGGGCTGGCGCGCGTCGGCCGCGAGCGACGCTTGGCGCGTGTGTCATGTCGAAGCGTCAGACCCGCGGGATCAGGAAGTGAAGTTTGAGGTCAGCATGAATGAGCGCACTGCGTATCCCCAACAAACCGAGGCAAGCCCGCCGCCGCCCATGAAACGAAGTTCCGCATTCACTCTGATCGAGTTGCTCGTGGTCATCGCCATCATCGCGATCCTGGCGGCCCTGCTGTTGCCGGCTTTGTCCAACGCCAAAAACCAGGCCAACCGGATCAGTTGCACCAACAACCTGCGGCAGCTTGGCCTTGGCCTGGCCATGTATGCGGACAACAACAACGACAAGTTGCCGCCCACGCTGTTC
>QHPW01000270.1:14616-15631 GCA_003219675.1 Verrucomicrobiota bacterium | reverse complement strand
CGCTCATGTCGGCGGTGATGCGGAGGCCGGCGGCGCGCGCGGCCTCGATCTTTTGAATGAGCGCGTCGAGTTTGTTCCAGTTCGACTGGCCGGCAGCCTTCAAATGGTAAAGCTCGGCGGGAATTCCGGCTTCGCGCGAAATCGTGATCAACTCCTCCGCGGCTTCCAGTAAACGCGTTCCTTCGCTGCGAATGTGCGAGATATAAACTCCGCCGAATCCGGAGGCGACTTTGGCCAGCGCAATCAACTCATCGGTCTTCGCGTAAAAGGCCGGGGCGTAAATCAGCGACGAACCGACGCCGAGCGCGCCTTCTTGCATTGCCCGGCGAACGAGTTTTTCCATCCGACCCAGCTCTGCGGATGTCGGCGGACGATCGGCGTAACCGATTTCATGAATGCGCACCGTGGTGGCGCCGACGAACGAAGCGACGTTGCAGGAGATGCCGCGCTGAACCAGGAAATCGAGATACTCGCCCAACGTCGTCCATTTGACCTCGAACTTGATGTCGCCCTGGTTTTCGCTCATCTCCCTTTTCATGGAGTCATTGAGCGGCCCCATCGATTCTCCCTCGCCCATGACTTCGAGGGTGACACCCTGGCGAATGTCACTCTGCGAGCGGCCGTCCTGGATGAGCGATTCGTTGGCCCAACTGAGCATGTTGATGAAACCGGGCGCGACGGCGAGACCCCTGGCCTCGGTTTCCGTTTTGCCGCGCGCGCCGCTCAGTTTGCCGATGGCCGCGATGCGGTCGCCGTTTACCGCCACGTCGCCAACGAACGGCGCCCTGCCGCTGCCGTCATAAATCGTGCCGTTGCGGATGAGGACATCGTAATTCGCCGCGGTCGCCTGTGGCGGGGACGCCACGGGCAGGAGGGTGGCGAAGGCCAGCAGCCGGATCAAGAAGGGCCGGGGTTGCATGAAGTCATTGTTTCAAATCGTGGATCGCGATCAAACCAAATCATGCAGACCTGGCAAGGCAATCATTTTCTCGACGGCCCGCTCAATAGTGGTTTG
>QHPW01000270.1:2234-14603 GCA_003219675.1 Verrucomicrobiota bacterium | reverse complement strand
TGCACGAGAGATGCGAGTAGGAAATCACCGGGAGGTGCAGGATTCGGTGAAAAAATTCCATCAGGTCCGTGCTCTTCTCGACCTCCAGACTGCTGGAAATCGAATCGACCAGGTAATCATGAGAGATGGAGTCGTAAAAGGCGGATATATCCGTTCGGATCAGGGTTGTAATTTCATCTTCACTGGCACAGTCCCGTTGCCACCGGCAGAAACTTGGCCATGATACCTCTGCGAAGTTCTCTAAGAATGCGAATTTTGCACCCTCGCCTCGTGCCCGGCGATTCGCAAAACAATGAGGCGAGAGATCGCCGTCAAGTAGATCGGCAAGCACAATCGTGAAAGCGTACCGCACAACGAGATCCTTAAATGGAATGTAGATCATCCTGCGATAACAGAGGTCGTTTTTGGGTGGATAATACGCGTACGCTGGCCGAGGGCTGTACGCCCGAATGTCCGCAAGTTCTTTCGAGATTTCTGCTAAAATGGCCTCCTTGCGGGCGCTCACGAAGTCCATCTCGAAATGATCACAGAAGTGATCGCCGTGCTTGCGGTCGTACGCGGCATAAGCGAATGCAGCTTCCAGGTTTTTAGGGTCCCGGACTCGGTTCAGCAGACAGATTTGGTCTCCAATCATATTTCACCTCCGGTCTTTATGGATGTTTTGATATTTTGGCGAAACGCTCGCGATCCCATACTTGCCGAGTCCGCTCATTTCGCCGGTTGACACTTATTATAATCAATTATAATTTCGAGACAAATGAAATCGACAAAAGCCGACATGAACGCTGCGGTCAGGTTTGGCCAGTTTCTGAAGGCGCAGCGCAAAAAGACAGGCAAGACGGCCCGAATCACTGCGCTCGAAGCCGGGATGCAGCCGTCGAATTACTGCCGGCTCGAATACGGCGCGCTAAAGGCGCCCCAGACCAAAGCGAAACTGGAGCGGCTGGCCAATGCTGTTGGATTGGTGATGGGCAGCGAAGAGCGAAGACAATTTTACGATCTGGCCGCGCAAGCAACGAACTCGGTTCCCATCGACCTCGCCGATATCATCATGCGAGATGAAGCGGTGCCGCTGATGCTGCGCACGCTGGGAAACAAAAAACTCACAAAAGCAGATATCGAAAAAATCGTAGCACTTGTCCGTGGGAGGAAAGATTGAGCTTCCGATATGCGCGAAAGACCAGGCGGGAGCTTGAAGGCATCGCCAATGCTTATCTGAGGGCCCACGGCCAGTATCGCGGCTGCAAAGTGTTGATCGAAGAAATCGTCGAAGCGGAAGGTTACGACATTATGCCTGTTCCCGGCTTGAATCGTTACGCTGAAGCTTATTTGCCTAAGCGTGAGGGCATGCTGTTTGTGGACGAAGACCAGCAACTCACTCAGCCATTGCGCTATCGTTTCACTCTTGCCGAAGAGTTGGCGCACATATTGATTCACCGCCAAATCTTTCGGGGCAAGACAGCCGATGAAATACGACAATTGTACGACGAGATTAGTGACAGCGATTATGCCGATCTGGAGCGGAACGCGAAATACCTGGCCGCCTGCTTGTTGATGCCGAAGTCAACTTTCATCGAACGTTTTGCTTTCCACAAGGCTAGGGCTCAAAGCAAAACGACCGACACTCGGGAGATATTAAGCGGAGTGGTGGTGTCAGTTGCCAGGGAGTTTGACGTGAGCCGGGAATCTGCGGCTTATCGTGCGAAGCATCTTGGTTTGGTTTCGGAGGAGGATTTATTGGCTCTCGATTAGAGCGAGTGCCAGGAATGATTTCCGAAAGAACCGGTAAGGTGGGGTGTCCTCACCGAGTCCCACGATTTCGGCGCTGCCGTAGTGGCACGGGCGTCTCGCGCGTGCGTTGCAGCCAGAGTCGGGCCGCTGCCCGCGCGAAACGCACAGGCGAGACGCCTGTGCCACTATTTTTTCTTTGGCCCCGGCTCCGCTGGCCTGGGGACAACGCGCCCTGCCGAAAGAGGGAATCAGTTTGGCGACCATTCTAATTTCAAAAATTTTTCTGCCAGTCGCCCTCTTCAAGTTGCTCGGAGTTCATCCTCTTGCGTCCTGGCCTTGTAAACTGGCGTTCAAGCCGCGCACCAATTCCGGGAAGCGGCAGTTTTCGCAAAGCGCGTTCGAGTGGGCGCAGAAATCGCGGACGATCTGGAGAAGTCCCTGCTGCATGGCTGCGGTCCGCAGCGCGCGGGCATTCGTGCCGCCGAGCAAACGTTGCCGCGCCAGGCGCAACACGGCGTTGTCTTCGGACTTCGGCCAGGCGAAGTAACGGTGTTCGGCGGTTCGTTGCAGCGCGTCGTTTTTTCCGGCGACGGCGCGCATCCAAAACCAGGGAAGCACGACGTTGACGGCGAGGTCGGCCACCCGCTGCGCGCCGAGCAGCGGGCGAGTTTTCCCCATCCGGGCCGAACGCAATGTCCAGTGCCAGGACCAAAAATCGTCCCGTCCCGCCTGCAAGATTTCCAGCAACGACATTTCAAGTTTGTGATCCGGGATGGGCGCGCCGAACCATCGCTCCAGCTCGTCCGGCAGATGGCCCGCGGCCAGCCAATGCGCGGCGAGGGCGAGCCGACGTTGCGGATGATTGGCCGGGCGAAGCCCGCTGAAACGCCACAGACCGCGCGGCAGAATGAAATCGGCGAATTGCTCACGCTCGCGCCACCAATGGTCCCAGACGCGGCGCAGGTAATGGTCCGCGCTGGCCCGGGCGCGGGTCGGCTCGGTCGGCAGCAGGCCGCTGACCCCGAGCAGGCGCGCCTGCAGCGTGAACGTTCCACTGCGTTTTTTCAATTCGCGCGCCAGCAGGAGCGGCAGCAGCTCGGCCACGCGGCGCATCGGCCAGACATTTTGCTTGTAGCCGAGCGCGGCAAACAACCCTTCCCAGAGCGATTGTTCCCAGCCGACCTGCCGGGCGCGGGCGGCCAATTCGGATGCCTTGCGTTGCAGGCGAATGAGCGCCGCCTGGTTCAGCACTTCGCGCAAAGTGTCTTCGGGCAGATCGCGCAACGGCGCGCTGCACCGGCCGGCGAGCAGGCCGGGCGCATCGATCTCCTGCCCGAGCGACAGAATCAGTTCGCTCAAGGGCGAGTCGAGCAGCGACCTCAGCGCGAGCGTAGGCAAAGCGCAACCGGCGCCCGAGCCGCCGTCCCAGACCACGTGAAGGATGACGTTTCGGTAAGCCGGATTGCGGTCGTGGCCGTGGCCGCGCCAGCCGGCGGGGTGCAAATCAATCTCGACATCGCCGCTGCGCGGCGGCCGGCATGCGAATCGCAGAACCGCGCCTCGAAAATCGGGGCCGGCTTCGTGATTCCAGAAACCGGGATGAAGAACGACCAGTTCCTGGCCGTCCAAGGTCCTCAGTTGATCGCGCCGCAGGCGCTGATGCTGCCAGATGCGTTGCAACAATCGTTCGGATGGCGCGGCTTCTTCCGCCTCCCGCAGCGCGGGCGCGGCCTCAGCCAGCGCTCGCCATCGAGCATACAGATGGAGCGATAAGCCGGACACCTTGCCATTGCTTTTCGGTCGAGGCTTTTGCAATGTCAAGACAACACAATCGGTCAGGTCGCCGCACCCCGTCGCCGGCTTCGGGACGGAAATTGAACGAACCGGACAGGGGTTTGTCGGGTTGACTATAAGTGCAGTGAAAAACGCGAAATCACTCGGCCGCCAGAGGATGTTCCGGCGCGCGCTTGCAGCCTTGCTGAGCGCTGTATTGCCGGCAACCCTTGTGCGCGGCGCGGAGGTGGACGTCAGGCGCGACGCTACTGTGGACGCGGTTGAACGCGTCATGCCGAGCGTGGTGAACATCGCGACCCTTGAAATCGTGGAATATTCCGATCCGTTCTCGCGCATGTTCCGTGAGTTCTGGGACCCCTATTACCGCCGCCGCGAAGCCGACACGCGCTACAGTCTCGGCTCCGGCGTGATCATTGACGAAGAAGGTTACGTGCTCACCAACCTTCATGTGGTGCGGCGCGCCAGCAAAGTCTGGGTGAAACTGGCCGACGGCCGGGAATTTGAAGGCAGAGCGATCGTTGGAAACACACGCCGGGACGTGGCTTTGCTCAAGCTCGTCACCAAAGGGAACGAGAAGTTCAAAGCGGTTAAGTTTGCGAAGGACGACGATCTATTGCTCGGGGAGACGGTGCTGGCGTTGGGCAATCCGTTCGGTCTGGGTGGATCTGCCAGCCGTGGCATTTTGAGTTCAAAGAACCGTCGTCCGCCCGTCGAGGGCGAACCGCTGGACGTCGCCGACTGGCTGCAAACCGACGCCGCGATCAATCCCGGCAGCAGCGGCGGTCCGCTCATCAACCTGCGCGGCGAGCTCATCGGCCTGAACGTGGCCATTTACCGCGAAGGACACGGCATCGCCTTCGCCATTCCGATCAAACAGGTGACCGAAGCGCTGTCGGAAATTTTCATACCCGAGGTGGCCAGATCGGCCTGGTTTGGCGCCCGCATCAAGTCCGGCCCATATCCGTTGACGGTCACCGAGGTCGAACCCGACAGCCCTGCTGCAATGGCGGGCATGCAAAAGGGAGACGTCGTGGCGCAAGTCAACGGGCGGACGCCAAGAGATTTCATCCAATGCACCGAGTTCATCAGCGACAGCCCCAATCGCGAAGCAGCCTTGTCGGTCCACCGCAACGGCGAGCGGCGAAGCCTGACGGTGCGAATGATCCCGCTGACGCACCTGGTCCGCCAAAAGATCGGGGCGTCAGTCCAGGAGTTGGACAAGGATGAACTGGCGGAAAGTTTCGGATTCCACCGGCGAGAGGGGCTGCTCATCTCGGACGTCGAGCAGGGCGGCCCCGCCGCGCGCGCCGAGTTGCAGCGCGGCTGCCTGATCACCGCCATGGATGGACAGGCCACGGCGGACCTGGTTTCCGCCGCGGGCGTGCTGGTCGGAAAACGGAAGGGCGACCGCGTGGAACTGAATGTCGTCGTGCGGCGGCAGCGCGGCGCTTTCATTCAAACAAGACAGGGTTCCGTCACCGTCCGCGTTCGTTAGTTGACTTTTTCATGGCTCAATTCCTCATGTTTCGACTAAACTTGGCTCCATGACCCATGAGCAACGGCCTGATCATTGAGGTCGAGAATCTGACCAAGCGCTACGCCGGCCACCCGGCGATTGACGGTCTGACTTTTTCCGTCGGGCGCGGCGAGATCGTCGGTTTTCTCGGACCGAACGGCGCCGGCAAGAGCACGACGATGCGTATCCTCGCGTGTTTCATGCCGGCGAGTTCCGGCACGGCGCGCGTCGCCGGCCTGGATGTGTTTACTCAGGCCGACGAAGTGCGGAGGCGCATTGGTTACATGCCGGAGAACAATCCGCTCCACCTCGATATGCGGGTGCGTGAATACCTCAAGTTCCGCGCGCGGTTGAAAGGCCTTGGCATCGGCCGCAGCCGCGAGCGGGTTGATGTGGTAATGCAGCAATGCGGTTTGACCGAAGTGAGCCGCAGGATCATCGGCCACTTGTCCAAAGGTTACCGGCAGCGCGTCGGTCTGGCGGACGCGCTGGCGCACGAACCGGAGTTGATTATTCTGGACGAGCCGACGATCGGGCTGGACCCGCACCAAATCCGCTCGGTGCGTCAGCTCATCAAGGACCTGGCGCGCCACCACACGGTGCTCCTCTCGAGTCATATCCTTTCGGAAGTGGAAATGACCTGTAATCGCGTGCTGATCATGAACCAGGGAAAAATCCTCGCGGCGGATACGACGCGGAACCTGCAGAACATCATGAGCGACGGGGGCCAGGTGATTGCGGAAATCGCCGCCCCGGTGGCCGAGCTGCGCGCCTGCTGGGAGCAGATGGGCGAGATCGAGTATTTCGACATCTCGCCCTCCGAGGGCGAGTATCTCCGCTGCGCGCTGACGCCGCGGTCGGGACTGGACCTGCGGCCGCTGGTGTTCGAACAGGTGCGCGCGCGCGGCTGGGAATTGCGCGAGCTGAGCCGCGCGCAGCATTCGCTCGAAGACATTTTCGTGCACATTACGCGGCCCGATCGTGAGGAGGAAGCGCGCTGATGCGGGCGTATCTGACATTGGTCCGGCGCGAGCTGGGCGGCTTTTTCATCTCGCTGACCGGTTACGTGATCATTGCGTCGGTGCTGTTGCTGCTGGGGTTCAGTTTCACCGGCATGTTGTCCTCGCTCAACAACGACCCGCATGGCGTGGTGGCGCCGCTGACCGAGTTGTTTTACGGCACGTTCTACTTCTGGCTGATTCTGCTGCTGACCGCGCCGGTGATCACGATGCGCTCCTTCGCGTTTGAAAAATGGTCGGGCACTTACGAGACGCTGATGACGACGCCGGTGAAGGACTGGCAGGTGGTCCTGGCCAAGTTTACGGGCACGATGCTGTTTTATATTCTGACCTGGCTGCCGTTGTTTGGTTGCATCGCGGTCGTGCGCTATCTCACCCGGGAGCCGACGGTTCTGGATCCCTGGACGACGACGAGCACGTTTTTCGGCATCGCGCTGATCGGTTGCCTTTACATGTCCATGGGTTGCTTTGCGTCGGCTTTGACGCGCAGCCAGATCATCGCGGCGATGATCAGTTTTGTGATCGGTCTGGGGCTGTTCGTGCTGAGCCTGCGCTCGCTCGTGCCTGCGCCGTCGGCGGACTGGGCCGCCAAAGTGTTTTCGTACATTTCGCTGGTTGAACACATGGAGGACTTTGCCCGGGGTTTTGTGGACACCCGTCACATTGTTTTTTATCTGAGCCTGACGGTTTTGTTTTTGTTTCTGACGTTGAAGGTGGTGGAAAGCCGCCGCTGGAAGTGAACATGGCGAACCCTTCTTCCCATCAGACCAGTTTTTCCGCCGCCAGAAAATGGACCATTGGCCTGGATGTGCTGGCTTCGTGCGCGGCGCTGCTGGCCCTGGTCCTGATGGTGAATTACCTCGCCGGCCGGCATTTCAAACGATATCAGTGGATGGCCGATGAGCGGTTCCGGCTTTCGCCGTTGACACTGAAAATGCTCGACGGGCTCACCAACCAGGTGAAGGTGATCGTCTTTTTCGACCCGCAGAACGCGTTGTTCGGTTCGGTCAAAGGACTGATCAATGAGTATCGTCCGGCCTGTCCGAAGCTGGATGTTGAATTTGTGGATTACCTCAACGCGCCGGGGCGCGCCGCGTGGATCAAGACCCAGTATAAACTCTCCTCTCCGATGGACGAGAATTTTGTGATCTTCGACAGCAACGGCAAGTTCCAGGTGGTGCACGAAAGGGAGCTGGCCGATTACGATCTGTCGGGCGTGTGGGCGGGTGGGGAGGCCAAACGCACCAGCTTCAAGGGGGAACAAATCTTCACCTCGAAAATCATCGGGGTTACCGATCCGCCGTTCCGGGCTTATTTTTTACAGGGAAACGGCGAGCACGATCCAACCAGCGAGGACGACACCTTCGGCTATTTCAAGTTTACCCGGGTGTTGGAGGACAAATACATTTCCGCCGGGCAACTTTCGCTGCTGACCAACAACGTGCCGGCTGATTGCCAGTTGCTCATCGTTGCCGGTCCGCGCCACAAATTGTCTCAGCAGGAACTGGAGAAGATTGACGATTATTTGAACCACGGCGGGCGTGCGTTTATCCTGCTGATGAACCCGCTGTTCGGCGGAGTCGCAAAGACGGGGCTGGAAAAAGTCCTGGCCAACTGGGGCGTCGAGATCGGCGACCGGCCAGTCACCGACGGAACACAGGCCAAAGCCGGCCAGGACCCGGTCTTGTTCGTCAGCACCTTTGGCCAGCATTCAATCGTTCGGCCGCTGGTGGGCTCGCGAGTGGACATCGCTCTGCCCCGCGCGGTGCGGCAACTGACGGGAGCCTCACGGACGGCGGACACGGCCAAGGTCATGGAGCTGGCCTTCACCAGCGAACACGGACGAGAGGCAGGCGGGGCGACCAACGGTGCAATCCCGCTGGCGGTGGCGGTGGAAAAAGGCGCCATTCCCGGCGTCGCTGCGGACCGCAGCCAATCGGGATTTTGCAAGTCTGGCGGTTAACTGGCTGCTGGACCGCTCCCAACTGCTGGCGATCAGCCCCCGGCCGATTCGTGAGTACAAAATCTCCATAACCCAAACGCAGATGACGGCGGCGCGCTGGATTTTGCTGGCGGGAATGCCCGGGGGAGTTCTGTTGCTGGGATTGGGGGTGTGGGCGCGCCGACGCCGCTGATGGATGCGCTGAATTGCCGGCATGAATTCCAAACGCACATTTTATTTGACCGTCCTGGCGCTGGGCGTCTTCGCCTACATTTTCGTCTTCGAACGCCACACCCTCGATACTCAACAACGGGCGGAGCGGAAGATGAAACTGTTTCCGGACTTCGATGCCGCGAAGGTGACCAGCGTGGATATTTTCCTCCGGTCGAACGGGGTCATCCACGTTGACCAGGTCATCCACGTTGACCGCACAAACGACCAGTGGTGGCTGACGCGGCCGAACTACCCGGCGCAGTCCACGGTGATTGAAAACTGGCTGGACTTGTTCCATTCACTCAATCGGCGCGCATACATCGGGTTGGAGGAGCCCCAGGCGACGGCGATCATTCAACAAGGGCAGAAAAAGCTCCGGCTTCGGCTCGGTGCGAAAACGCAGATCGGCGAAATGCTTTATTTGCAACAGGTGGGTTCAGACGGCGTCTATGTTACGGAATCGGCGCTGCTGGATCGTTTGCCGGCATCGGCGACGGACTGGCGTGACCCGATGTTCTTGAATCTGTCCGGTCTGAAATTTGACCGGCTCCAGGTTCGAGCGGGCACTCGCGAGGGCCAGAGGTGGTTCAACGTGGAGCGCGACCCCTCCAACCACCTGTGGCGTCTGACCGATCCGCGCCCGGCGCGCGCGGACAACAGCCTGCTCCAGCAACTCCTGCAGAAGTTGCAGAACGCGCGGGTCGGCCAGTTCGTCAGCGACTCGCCGGGCAGCGACCTTGAGCCTTATGGATTGCAGACGCCGGAAGTGATGCTGGCTTTTGGCCGGGGAACGAACAACGTGTTGACGGTCGGGTTCGGCAGGAGTCCCACGAACAATCCAGGGCAGGTCTATGCCTGGCGCTCGAATTATCCGATGATCGTGACGGTTCCCAGGCTGCTGGCCGATGAGTTGCGCGCTCCGTACACGGACTTCCTCGACAAGCGGCTGATCGAATTCGCGCCGACGGCAGTGAACCGGATCGAGGTGCGCGCCGCGGAAGCGTTCGCTTTGGAGAAACAGGCCAACGGCACGTGGCGCATCGTCCACCCGTTCAACGCTCCGGCCGACCCGGCCCTGGTGCAGGGGTTCTTCAAGCGCCTGAACTCGCTGCAAATCGTCGATCTGGTCAAGGAAGTTGTCACCGCCGAGGATTTGCCCAGCTACGGCCTGTCGCCGCCCAAACGGCAGTACGCCTTGAAGGGGCCGGATGCCGGCGGCACGAACCAGTTGATCGCCCGGATTGATTTCGGCACGAACAAAGAAGACAAAGTTTTTGTCCGGCGCTCGGACGAAAACTCCGTCTATACGACGCGGCTCGAAGAAAAAGAGGATCTCCCGTTGCCGGTGGCAGCCTTTGAATTGCGCGACCGGCGCGTCTGGAATTTCACGACCAATCAGGTGGCAGGTGTGACCATCGAGTTCAAAGGGAAAACCTACAAACTCCAGCGCAATGGCGACGGCATTTGGAGGTTCGCCGAAGGCTCGCAGGGGATCGTGAACGCGTTCGCGCTTGAGGAAGCAATGTTCCGCCTTGGCCAGTTGTGGTCCAGGGCCTGGATTGCGCGCGGGAATGTGGATCCGGCTCGATACGGTTTCACCGACCCGCCGCACAAACTGTCGATCGACGTGAACCATGGCGACAAAATCCAGACGTTGACATTGGAATTTGGAGGCCCATCCATATCGGGCGGCCCGTACGCGCTGGTGGACCTGGACGCCGAACGGACGCTGTTTGAATGTCCCTTCAAAATCTACAACGCTTACAGCGAGGTGGTGCGAAGTCTGATCGGGTCGGTCGGCGCCGCTCCATGATATGCCGCCGAGCGCCAAGCAAGGATTCTGGCGGCGATTTCGACGCGGCTTCCGCTGGTGCCGGATCAGCCTGCTTTTTCTGGTTTTGCTTTTGTTGGGGAGCCTGACTTACCTGAACCGCGTCGGTCTGCCGGAATTTCTCAAGGCACGGTTGGTGTCCGAACTGCGCGCCCGCGGCGTTGTGCTCGAATTCACCCGCATGCGGCTTCGTTGGTATCACGGGCTGGTCGCGGAGAACGTCAGCCTGGGCCGCGCCGACGATCCCTCAGGACCGCACCTTTCCATTGGCGAAGCGGACCTCAAACTCGACCGCGCGGCGCTGCACAAGCTGCATTTCCAGGTCAACTCGCTGATGCTCCATGATGGCAGGCTGGTTTTGCCCCTGGTGGCCACCAACGAACCGCCGGAGCCACTCATCCTGAACAACATCATGACCGAACTTCGTCTCCTCCCCAACGACCAGTGGAAGCTCGACCATTTTGAAGCGTTTTGCCTCGGCGCGCGAGTCAATCTCTCTGGCGTGCTTGCCAATGCGTCGGCGGTTCGCAACTGGCAGTTCAAACGGGCCACGAACCAGCCGCCCGGGTTTTGGCAAACGCGGTTGCGACAGGGGGTGAAGGTCGCCCGCCAAATGCGGTTCAGCCGGCCCCCGGAAATCCGTTTGAGCCTGCGTGGCGACGCGCGCGAGCCGGCCGGCATCACCGCGGACCTCCGGTTCGACGCGCGCGGCGCCGATACCGCCTGGGGCACATTTGAAAAATTATTGTTGATTGCGAAGCTGAATCGGCCCTCGGCCGGAAGCCGCGTCGGCGAATCCGAATTGAAACTTCAACTGGACGACACACGCACGCCATGGGGAGAGGCGAAGCTCAGCCGGTTCTACGTTCATTGGGCGCAGGCCCTCACCAATTCACTGCCTTCGGAAGTGAAACTCGACTGGGAGTTGTCCGGCCTGGGCGCGCCCTGGGGCCAGGTCCCCCACGCGCGCTTCAGCGGACATGCGCTTCAATCCCCGGATGGCTCTGGCTTGTTGAGAACCGAACTGACGCTCGATTCAAGTGTGCTGCGGTCGGAATGGTTCCAACTTGGGACCAACCATCTCACCGCGCAATTGATTCACTCGCCGGACAGCCTGCTGCCGTTGCAGACCGACTGGCAGTGGGCGGTGGAAAGACCGCACTCGCGTTGGGGGGAGGCGCAGCATTTTCAGCTCAACGGTCATGCGACGCGCGTCGCGACCCATGCTCCCTCCGAGGCCGACGGAGCCTCGCTGACCAACGTGCTTGTGGACGAGATTTCCATGGCAGGACGATGGCGCGCGCCGGAGTTGGCCATTCAACAAATCCGCGCCTGCCTCTATGGCCGCTACCTTGAGGCTTCAGCCAGAGTTCACGCTGTCACGCGCGAGACGCGAGCGGAAAGCAGCTTCGATTTCGACCTGCATAAAATCGAACCGTTGCTCACGCCATACACGCGGCAATGGCTCGGCCAATTCAGTTGGACCGAACCGCCCAGGATCAGCGCCCAGGCCCGGCTGATCCTGCCCGCCTGGACCAACACGCATCCCCGCTGGCGCGCCGAAGTGCTGCCGACGCTTCAGCTCGAGGGCAAACTCCAGACCGGTGAGGCCGCGTTTCGCGGCGTGCCGGTCTCCTCCGCCCGATCGCATTTCGGGTTCTCCAACTTCGTCTGGCAACTGCCGGACTTCGTCGCGACGCGTCCGGAAGGCGGGATCGAGTTTGCCCACACTTCCGACATTCAAAGCCACGATTATCATTTCAAGCTCCGCAGTCAGATCGATCCGTTGGCCTTGAAACCGTTGTTCGAGGGGCAGCCTCCCAGGGTGTTCGACTACTTTCAGTTCCACGAGCCGCCGCTCGTCGAAGCCGACGTCTGGGGACAGTGGCGGGACCCGGAGAAATTCGGAGCCATCGCCCGGGTGAGCGCGACAAACTTTGTGTTTCGCGAGGTGCCGGTCAGCGCGCTGTCGGCGGCTGTTCAATCCACCAACCGCTTTGTGACGGCGACGGATGTGATGATTCGAAGCGGAGGGCCGATGGTGTCAGCATCGGGCGTCGGTTACGACCTCGTGGCTCAGGCGGTCTATCTTACCAACGCAGTCAGCACCATGGATCCGAAACTCATCACTCACGCAATCGGGCCCCAGACCGAAAGGGTATTGAGCCCATACACGTTCGTGACGCCGCCGACGGCGCGTGTCAGCGGCTGGGTGGAGGCGCGCCAGGGCAAACATTCGGACCTGCGCTTTGAAATCTCCGGCGGACCATTCACTTACTGGAAATTCAACCTGCCGCAGATCAGCGGCGTCGTGCGCTGGGCG
>QHPW01000270.1:0-2228 GCA_003219675.1 Verrucomicrobiota bacterium | reverse complement strand
GCACGCCGACTTCTACCGGGGAAAGCTTGCGGCCAACATGTATTTCGACTGCACGGTCCCGCCCTCTGCCGATTTCAACCTGCACGCGCAGGTGACCGACGCCGACCTGCACCAACTGATGACGGATATCTCGTCTCCAACCAATCACCTGGAAGGCACGCTGAGCGGCAACCTGACGGTCACGAAGGCCAACACCGGCAATTGGGAAAGCTGGAATGGCTTTGGCAACGCAAAGCTCCGCGACGGTTTCCTTTGGGACCTGCCGCTCTTTGGCATTTTTTCGCCGGTGTTGAACGCGGTGATTCCGGGACTGGGCAGCAGCCGAGTGAGCGGCGGCACCGCCACCTTTACCATTACCAACAGCGTGATTCACACCGACGACATGGAAATCCGCTCGTCGGCAATGCGCCTGGCGTATCGGGGGACCGTGGATTTCAAGGGCAAAGTCAACGCGCGGGTTGAGGCCCGGCTCCTGCGGGACGCCTGGGTCGTCGGGCCCATTGTAAGTCTGCTTTTATCGCCTCTGACCAAACTGTTCGAATACAAAGTCACCGGCACGTTCCACGAGCCGCAGAAAGAGCCGCTTCACATTCCGAAGGAGCTCCTGTTCCCGTTCCATCCGATCCGCACACTTAAGGAACTTTTCTCCGAAGAAAAACCGCAAAAGCCGCATCCGACGCCTCCGACCGAAAAACCGCCGCCGCCGTAATCGCCTCTGCGGTTACCGGAAGAAAATCAGGATCAGGATTCCTAGCGCAATTCGATACCAGCCGAAGCCTTCGAAGGTGTGGGTCTGAATGTAGCGCAGGAACCACTTTACTGCCGCGAAGGAGACCACCGCGGCCACCATCGTCCCCAGGATCACCAGGCCCCAGTGTTCCGGTGCGGCCCCGGCCGTGGTGGCAGCGTCTTTGGCATGATGCAACGCCTTGAAAATCTTCAGCCCACCGGCCGCCAGCATCGTCGGGATGCCAACCAAAAAAGAGAATTCGGTCGCCGCCGGGCGACTCAAACCGAGCGCGAGCGAAATCAGGATCGTCGCGCCGGAGCGGGATGTGCCCGGAAAATAGGCGGCGATGAGTTGACCGACGCCGACCGCGATTGCCACCGTCCACGTCACCTCGTCACGCAATGGTCTGTTGCGCAGCCATCGTTCCACCAGCAGAAACGCAACCCCGCCGAGGACCAGCGCCCAGGCGACAGGCCCGGGGTTCTCCTCCAGCTTGCGGCCCATTTTCTCCAGGACAAAACCGACAGCTCCGGTGAGGCCGAACGCCAACATCAGTTTAAGCAGATAGTCGCGCGTCTCGGCCTCGCGCCAGCGGAAAATCAACTGCTGGCAGCGCAGGGAAAAAAGCGGTAACACCGCGATCACCGCGCCGCACTGGATGACGATGTTGAACAGATCGCTGGGGTGATCGGACAACCATTTTGCCGCGATCAGACCTCTTTCGACAATCAGCAGATGACCGGTGGAGGAAATGGGAATGAATTCAGTAATCCCCTCGATGATTCCCAGGATGATGACGGCAGTCCAGTCAGGCATCGGCTGTTTAGACGCCAAAATCCGCTGACTGACAAGAGCAAACAGGATACTTTTTTCTTCCCTGTTTTGCGCTCCGCGTTCTAGGCTGGGTCCATGTTTTCGCACGTGGTGATTTTCTGGACCGATCCGGCCAACCTCAAGGCGGCCGATGAGTTGATTGGCGGCGCGAGGAAATATCTGGCGCCGATTCCGGGCATCTCGCATTTTCACGTCGGGAGGATGGCGCCGAGCCAGCGGCCGGTAGTGGACCAGTCGTATCAGGTTGCGCTCAACGTCGTTTTCACCAGCAGGCGGGCACAGGAACGATTATCAGGCGCATCCACTGCACCTGGAGTTCGTGGAGAAGGTGTTCAAGCGGACCTGCAAAAGGGTTGTGGTTTATGATTTTGAATAAGCGCGTAACCGGGCGACAAAACAGGGCTTGCAATCCAGGCTCTTTGGTTAAGTTTTTTGTTCCTTACCGGAAGCGAGCGTAGCTCAGTCTGGTAGAGCGTCACCTTGCCAAGCAGTCGCAGCCTCAAGACTCAAAAACCCTCACGCGGACTTTTATGGACTTTGCCAAGGAAACGAGAAATCTGGCGTCGTGAAGAGGGACTCATTGAGACTGGAAATACCCTCAAATTATTCCACGAGTATAGAAGGGAGTTAGAAGGGAATGAGGCAGTCTCCCACGAAGGATCAG
>QHPW01000057.1:2363-5468 GCA_003219675.1 Verrucomicrobiota bacterium | reverse complement strand
ATCTTTTGGTTCCATGAATTCGAACCGCCCTTCGTCGTGCTGCGGGCGCGTAAGACGATACGAGGTCTCCTGTTGCTTTATGGCGCTTATCCGATTCTCTGGCTGATCACGCGCATTTTCAAAAGCCAGTGTAACCTGTTCGGTTTTGCCATTCTGAAGCCTGATTTGTCGCGAGACATGTTTCCCTGGCTCATATTCGAGGGGGACAAACCAGCCATTAACAAGGAGTGGGTGGAAAAGCATTTCAACCGGAGTGAGGGCTAGTTCGAGCATGGATAATTCCGGCAAACTCAACTCACCGAAGGTATCCGTCGTCATGCCCATTTACGGCCGGCTCGGCAACGTTGCTGCCTTGATCCAAAAACTCAATGCTCAGACCGTCAAGCCTCACGAAATCATTCTCGTGGACAGCAGCCAGGTCGAGCTGAAGGAAATTCCTGCCGGCGCGCGTTACGTGAAAAACCCGGTTGACCGCGGGTTGAGCGGCGATTACAACCTCGGCGCCCAGCACGCCACCGGCGATTGTCTCCTGCTGTTGCAACAGGATTGTCTGCCGGCACGGGATACGGACCTGGAGGACAACCTGCGGCTGTTGACGCCGGGACGCGTGGCGGTCACTTCGTCGGTCACGCTCCCGCGGGAGAACTGGGAGCAATACAACTTCTGGGGCCAGGCGTTGATGGCGCGCTGGGTCGGCACGGTCCGGCAGGGCATCAGCGGAAAGTTCGACCTGATCCGCGCCGACGTGTTCCGCAAGATCGGCGGTTACGACACGGCGACGTTCAGTTTCGCCGGTGAAGACATGGACCTGTGCCTGCGGCTGAGTGAGCACGGCGAGGTCTTTGTAGCGCCGACACAGGTCGTCCACCTCCACAACCAATCCCAAAAGACGAGCTGGGTTGATCTGTTCAAAAAACACTATCAGCTTGCGGAATCATTCGGCGCACTGTTCCGGAAATGGGGCTACCGGCTGTACCGGATTCCTTACGCGACCCACGTCTCGCATCACCTGGCCAAGTACCTGTATCTATTGCTCCCATTTTGTGTGATTTACCCGAATTACGTCATTCCGTTTCTGTTCCTGATGGCAAATCTCACGAATCTGGAAGTGTGGCGGGTTCGCTCGCCGAACAAACTCATCTTCCTGTTTCTGAACCCCGCGCTCTTCCTGGTCGGGGCCGCCGGCACACTCAAGGGATTTGTCACGGGCAAACAGCGGTATTCGGTGAACAAATAAAACAGCTTCGTAGCAGCCGACGTAAGGAGGCTCCGATCGATTTCGGATTTCAGATTTCGGATTTTCAAAAACGAGCCTCCTCACGTCGGCTGCTACTACGGTCCATCGTCCCGATTCGCGCCCAAAATTGGAGGTTCATCCTATCCCTGAACCTGGTAGGGACCGGCGCGCTGCGCCGTCCGCGCCGCGTTCAGCGGCGCAACGATGCCGCCCGCTGATTCGCGGCGGGGACATCGCGGCGCGATGTCCCTACCAAAGTCAGGTTCGTGGTTCGTGTATTTCGCGGTTTCTTCAATTGCGTGGTCAAGGCTTGACCGGTCGCGCTTTGTAACCCGCCAGATGAAAATACCAATTCGCCACGAAGCGCGGCGTAATTTTCTTCAGCTCCAGCTTCAAACTGTGCCAGAGGTTCTTTCGCAGAAACGTCGGCGTGATGAATCTTCGATACGCGGGACGGCTGAGCATCAATTTCAACATCGGCCAGCCAAACAGAAAGAGCGCGCCACTTTCACCAATGGGCGTCGCCGCGTCCTGATACCCGGGGCCGGTGAGCAGGCTCAGCATGCGCCGAAGCACTTCCCGATGGGCCTGTTTGTCGCGGGCCTTATAGAAGGAGGAGACATGAATATTGAACAAAGCCAATGGTTCGGGCACGAAACAAATCCCGTATCGGAAAGCGGCCACATAAATGGCGAACCAGTCGCAATGCCACTTGAGTTCGGCAATAAAACCGCCCGCCTCCACGGTGGCGTTTTTCCGCATGATCGCGGTGTGACTGGCGATAAATAATCTGTCCCGGCGCTCCAATTCAACCATCTGTGCAGTCGAGAGGTAACAGGGTTGCTCACTCATACCCACGCCGACGTGCCAGTTGAAGCCGGTCTCCATTTCCCGCCAATCGCCAATGGCACAGCACAGCGCGGCCTGCGGATGTTCGCTCAGCAAGCGCAGTGATTTTTCAAAAAAACCCGGCAACACCTGGTCGTCAGCCGCGGCATAGTAAACGTAATCACCGCGAGCCAGTTCCAGGCCGCGATTCATTCCGGAAACGACCCCCTGATTCCGCTCGTTGCGATAAAAACGGATCAGCGGATGTTTGTTCGCAAAAGTTTCGATAATTTCGACGCTGTTATCGGTGGAAGCGTCATCAATGACGATGATCTCCAATGGTTGAACGGACTGCTGCAGGAGCGCCTCCAGACAATTCGGCAAAAAACGCGCGTGATTATAATTGGGCAGAATGACGGAGAGCCGCGGGAGATTCATTTGAGGCTAAGTGGTCTATTTCATAAATAAACCACTAAGGTGACGGTAGCGATCCGGGTATTTCAAAGCGCAGTTTCAGTCCCTGACTTTCCAGCCTGTCTTTGACGGCTGCCGCCAACAGCGGCGGTAAAGCAATAAAGACCTGGCTCTCCGCCGGCGCGTCGCCCGGCCGATAGATGGGACGGCCGAAACAGGTCTGCCCGATGCGATGAGGGTCTTCATCCACAAAAAAGGCAACCGCGCCGTCCAGCTCCGCGAACAGCCAGGTCGCAGCGATCGAAGTTCCAAAAAGTCCAAAGTTTCCCTCCCTCGCCAGTCGGCGCGCGGTTTCCAATTGTCGTGACAGCCATTGCAACCGTTCGTTCACCATCCTGAAAGGATCGACGCCCGCCCTCACCTCGTCCCCCTGAAGAGATTTCCCCGGACCAATTCGCCCATTGAACCCCTGAACTGTAGCAGCCGACGTGAGGAGGCTCTGGCTATTTCGGGTTTCGCATTTCCGAGTTCGAAGTTTGAAGTGAGCCTCCTCACGTCGGCTCCTACGAGGCCTTGGGTGAGACGTGTCGAAGGGCGAGGTGGATCCGATTCGCGGATTAAACGCC
>QHPW01000057.1:544-2318 GCA_003219675.1 Verrucomicrobiota bacterium | reverse complement strand
CTCTGGACCAGTTCCTTGAGCGTGGGCACAAAGGAATGCGTGGCGTGATCGGCCACCAGGAACATGAAAGGGTTTTGAGCGCAGTCCGGCACCTGGACCAAAAGCAGCCCGCCAACTTCGAGTTTGTCCCGGAGTTTTACGATGAACTCTCGCGGCGAAGGGATGTGTTCCAGCGCGTGCATCAGGCTGATGAGTTGGAATTGGCCGGGGACCTTTTCGGGAGAACAGGTAAACAGACCCTCCACTCCGGCGATGGTCTCGACGACGGACTGATAATGATCGTTGACTTCGACTCCCGCCAGGGACCAGCCCCTGTTCATTCCGCTGAAAGCGCGCAGGAGCGCTCCGTTACCGCAGCCGATGTCCATGAGCCGGCCTTTTTCCGGCAAAGGGATTTCAGTTCGCAAGCGTTCCAGCAGGCGGGTTGAACGCGAGCCGGCCTGTCCGGAGGCCTGGTCGAAGACGCTTTGTTCGATTCCCTGGCTTTGATGGTAAATGGTGTAAGCGTCGTAAATCTGTTTCGCCTCCTCGTGCCAGGTCTGGTCGTGCTTCGCCTCCTCGTGCCAGGTCTGGTCGAGGACCGCCTGCGCGCAGCCGCAATCGGCGCACACGCTCAATTTGCCGCCAGGCCGCCACGGTTTGCAATCGGACGTGACGCGATGAAACGTTTGATAACCGGGAACAAGAGTGACCTTCTCCGCGCCGCAGAGGTGGCAACGGACAGAATTTGCCGCGCTGTTTCCCATCGGTTTATTCAATTGGCATCACGTTCTTTTGGAGCAGGCCAGGCCAAAAAGATACTGAGCCATCGGATAATAACCGGTATGAACCACTTCGTCATTCATGGAAAAGATGAAGACGTGGTGAAAGAAATTTGACAGGAGGCCTTTCAGTCCGGGCGCATCCTTGCAGTTGACGTGCCCCGCCTTGCTGGCGGTCGAGGCATGGGCCTGGGATTGCAACGAAGGCGAACCCAGAATGAGCACGCCCGGCCCGCTCAGCGAGCCAGCGCATAAGCCCCGTCAAAAGTTCCTTCAACCGGTTTTTCGAGCATGTCGTGGACGCGGCATTCGAATTTCCAGCGTTCGTCCATGCGGCGATTGGCGTCATTGACAAACACCGGATCAAAATCCACCGCCGTCAATTTGTGCACTTCCTGCTGGACCACCCGCGTTCCGAAAGCGTCGGCGCATCCGACCTCGAGCACGTGCTCCCGTCCGCTGAGCATTTTGGCGACAAACTTGTAACGGGAAAGCAGGAAGGCCAGATGCCGCGGATCGTTGTGCCACATGTAATTGCTCATCAGGCCGAGCGAGGTGAGCCCCTGTTTTTTCTGCAAATCAATGCAGCATTGGTATTGCGGCTCGCGTGTTTCGGTCCGGCTGGTCGTGTCACTCATAAATCGTTTTCTCTGGTAATCGGTCCCCTGTTGGACTCTGCCTCAACCGTGTCGTCGCAGACCTGGTGGGGCGAGACTCCGTCGAGCCCTGTTCGCTCAACGACAGAATTAGGGCACGACGGAGTCTCGCCCCACCGTTCATGGCCCCAACTCAGGTCCAATTTTTGCAGTTCTTCCCTTTCCATGAACCGTCCCTTCGTCCTCGTCCTCGACTGACCGACTCGGTTTCGAGGACGACGACGAGGACGATCCAGTTCATGGTCCCAATGCGCGGTAGCAGAACCGTGGAAGCTTTCCATGAACCTCAGAAAGTGGCACAGGCATCCTGCCTGTTCGGGGCTGACAGGCTGGAAGCCTGTCCCACTCTGCAGCTGG
>QHPW01000057.1:0-458 GCA_003219675.1 Verrucomicrobiota bacterium | reverse complement strand
TCGGTGCCCGAAGGGCGGTTGAGGGGGATTCCGACCGGTTCATGGCTTCGATTCAGGCCCGAATTTTGGAGGTGTTCTCTCCCCAGGAACTGTACCCCCCTCACCCCTTCCCTCTCCCCATCCGTATGTGTTTAGCGTAGCGGCGGGCGTCTCGCCTGCCGTAGAGCCGGTGCATCCTGCCCGGCGGAACAACTCCTCAAGCCGTCCGGCACTTTGTGGATCGCGGAAAAACCGGTCGTTCTTTCCGGGCGGCAAGATGCCGCCCTCTACGGCAGCCAGGATGGCCGCCGCTACGCTAAACACGTACCCCCATCCGATGGGGAGAGGGCGGCCGACTTGTCCGCCGAAGGCTTGGCGAAGGTGGAAGGCCGGGTGAGGGGTGAGTTGATGGTCCCAATGCATGCGCAAAACCTGGGAAAGGCTACTCGAAGAACACAAATCCAAAGTCGCCGGTGTAG
>QHPW01000269.1:1382-3532 GCA_003219675.1 Verrucomicrobiota bacterium | reverse complement strand
GTCATTGATCCGGCTGAAAACGGCCAGACATTGCCGAGCGCTTCCACCGCGTTGTGCCGGACTGCCAATTGCCGGTCACGCGTTGCTTCAATCAAAGCGGGCGCGGCGTCTTTTGCTTGCACGCTCATGCCTCCCAAAGCGTGCGCAGCCTGCGCTCGAACCTGTTCGTCGGGACTCTTGAGTGCCCCGCTCAGCGCCACAACAGCCGGTCTGCCGATCCTCCCCAGCGCGTCAACCGCTTGCGCGGGAATGCCCACGAAGCTGTCCGTGAGCCGTTGGATCAACACTGGCGCTGCTCCCGGCGCGTCGGGGCCGATCTTGCTTATTGCGTAACAGGCCATCGACCGCACATAGCCATCCTTGTCGTTCAGCGCCCGAATCAGCTCAGGCACGGCAAGTTTGCCGATGTTTCCCAATGCGGTCGCGGCCTGGACGGCGATTTGTCTTTCAGGATCATGAAGCGCCCTCGTCAGGGCCCGCACCGGCGCGTTGGTGCCCAGCGCCCCCAACGCGTTCACAGCCGCCAGCCGGTCGTTGACGGCGTCGAACGGTCTGAATGCGCGAATGAACGAGCGCCGGAACCAGACCGGCAGCTTCGGTGCCAGAGACAAAAACAGTCTTTTGAGAATCGAATCGCGCCGGTCGAGGGATTGAACAAGAACCGGCACCGCGTACGGCCCGATTGCTTCGAGCGCCAGTGCGGCGTTACTGCGCACGAGCGGGTCTGAAGTGTTCATGTCGCGCGCCCAGGCGGTGACGGTCTTGCCTTTATACACCGGCTCCGGCGGGGACCGCCGGTTCACCGCGACAACGGCCGCTGCGATTCCCAGCGCGACCGCCAACAGAATGGGCCAGCGCCTCTTCAGAACGACCTCACCACACTTCCACCGGCCCTTTCGGCACGGGGATTTGTTCGCGTTGCGAAACCGCCGGCTCATGCATGAACGAAGCCACCAGTGGCGCCGGTTGATACTGGAGTTTGAGCTCGCCGTTTTCGTCGAGGAACTGCTTTCGCCAATCAATGTAATCACCCAGGATTTTGCAAAACTCGGCCTTCGACGAAATCGTCACGACGCGTTTATTGAAGACGTTCGCCGGGCCAAACCGCTTCGCATACCACGGCGCGACTTTGCGGAACATGCGGCATCCGTGCTCCTCACCGAAGACCTCGAGCATCAATTCCAGGTGGCGGCACATCACCCGCACTCGTTCTTCAAAGCCGGGTTCAGGCAGGACTTCGCCCGTGCGCAGATAATGCCGTGTGTGCAGGAAAATCCATGGATTGTAAAACGCGCCGCGGCCGATGCTCACGCCGGCGCAACCGGTTTCCTCGATCATTCTCTTGGCCGCCTCCGGCGTCGTCACATCGCCGTTGCCGATGACCGGAATGCGTTTGACCGCCCGAACTACGGCCTGAATGCCGCGGAGGTTGACCGAACCGCCGAAGCCCTGCTCCCGCGTGCGGCCGTGCACGAAAATCGCCGCAACCCCGGCGTCCTCCAACGCGCCCGCCAGATCAGGCGCGGTGACGTTCTGCTCGTCCCAACCGAGCCGCATTTTTGCGGAGATGGGAATTTTGACAGCCTCCACCATTCCTTTGACCAGCTTCGCCGTCCTGCCGAGCTCGGTCATCATCGCCGAGCCGCCGCCGACGCGACAGACCTTGCGCACCGGACAACCCATGTTGATGTCCACCGAGGAAATGCCCGCGGCTTCGAGCTGCTGCGCGGCATCGCGCATTTCTTCCGGATCCGATCCGAAGAGCTGCACCGCCAACGGCCGGTCGGCGGAACAGGTTTCGATGAGCTTCAGCGCCTTCGGGTTCTTTTCGAGCAGCGAGCGGGCATTGACGAGGTCGGTCGTCGCCAGATCGAGTCCGCCGATTTCGCGCAGCGTGAGCCGAAACGGCAGGTTGGTGTAACCTGCCAGCGGCGAGAGGAACAGATTTGACTTCAGTTCGAGCGAGCCGATGCGCATGGACCGACATCATAGCACACCGACGCTCGTCCAGGAAACCAAAAGGGGCCCCGCTTTGGCACACCGGTGGAAGCGAACTTCCACCGATTCGGATTGCCGACCGCGACTATGGACCGATGCCGATCAGTTCCGGCCGTCTTTGCGATGTATCTGTTTAGCGCGCTTTGGACGTA
>QHPW01000269.1:0-1353 GCA_003219675.1 Verrucomicrobiota bacterium | reverse complement strand
GGCGGCGAAGCGTTTGCGGGTTGGAAACCCGCGATACAGCAGGTTTGGAAACCTGCGCTACCGCGCGTCGTCGCCGCGCTAAACAAAGTAGGCGATGACATCGCGCCCTGCCGCGACACACCGCCATGAATCCCTCGCCCGGAAGACAAACGGGGAAGCTAAATCTCAAATACCGTGATCTCCGGCCGGCAATTGAACCGCACGTTCAGGTGGAAGTAGCCGATATCCGCGTTCACGTAAAGCGGACCGGACGGGGTTCGAAACAGACCAAGATCATACTGGTTGACTCCAAACGGCACCATCAGAGGTCCATAAAAGGGAATTCTCACCTGCCCGCCGTGCGAATGACCCGCCAGAATCAAATCGAATTCCTGTCCGGCCAGTTTTTCGACCCAGGCAGGGTAGTGGATCAGCAATATGTTTCTCATCCCGGCGCGCGGCCTGACGTTTGGCGCCTTCATGCAGGTGGCGCCGATGATGTTGATTCCGTTGTCCGCGGTGACGATTTCCTGATCCAGCAGCCACGCGCCGCCGGTTGCGGAAAAGCTTTTGGCAATGACATCCAAATCAGCGTGCGACCAGTAATCGTGATTGCCGGGGATGCCATACACCGGCGATTTGATTGCTCGCATCAACTGCAGCGCTTCGGACAGGAACTTTGCATCTTCGACGATGTCGCCGGTGAAACACACAAACTCAGGCGAAAGTTTGTTGATTCTGTCCACCACCGATTGCAAATAGGCGTGGTCGCCCTTGTGATGCACGTCGCTGAACTGAACGAAACGGCCGGTGGATTTGCCCGGGCACGGGCGCACCGTGCGGACCTTGACCCATTCCGGCTCCAGGGCGAACGCGTCGCCGACCGCGAGCAGAGGCCCCGCCCAGAGGGCGTGGCGCAGGAATCGGCGGCGCGTCAGTTTCCTGGATTTCTTTCGCGCGGCCTTCACAAATTTCAAAAACAGATTGCAGTCGGTTCTGTGCTGTTCATACATTTAGACCATGTTAGCCAAGGTTTGTTCCGCCGCCGTCAACGGCATCGAAGCCTATCCCGTGGAGGTCGAGGTCAACGCGGGCTGGGGCGACACGCTGGTCGTCATCGTCGGCCTGCCCGACGCCGCCGTAAAGGAGTCGCGCGACCGCGTCAGCACCGCCATTACGAATTCCGGTTTCAAATTCCCCATGGGCCGCACCACCATCAACCTCGCCCCTGCCGACGTGAAGAAGGAAGGGCCCAGCTTCGATTTGCCCATCGCCGTGGGAATGCTGGCCGCCAGCGAACAGTTCGTTTCGGATCAATTGGAGAATTTTGTCATGGTGGGTGAGCTGGCGTTGACCGGCGCGGTAGCGCCCGTT
>QHPW01000268.1:15541-18895 GCA_003219675.1 Verrucomicrobiota bacterium | reverse complement strand
TGCGGGTCGATGCCGACGGTCGGCTCGTCCAGGAGCAGCAATTTCGGCCGGTGCACCAGCGCGCAACCGATGTTGATACGGCGCTTCATGCCGCCGGAGTAATTCTTCACCGCGTCCCGCGCGCGGTCGGCGAGCGACAACGACTCCAACACTTCGCCGGCGCGCCCGCGGGCCTCGACCGCAGTCAGGCCGGCCAGGCGCCCCCAGAACTCGAGGTTTTCGCGGCCGGACAATTCCTCGTAAAGGGCGACGTCCTGCGGCACCACACCCATGATCTTCTGCGCGCGGGCAGGATCGCTCCAGAAGTCTGCGCCATCGACCGCGACTTTGCCGGCGTCGGGCCGCAGCAGACCGGAGATCATCGAGATGGTGGTGGTTTTGCCGGCGCCGTTGGGGCCGAGCAGACCGTAAATTTCACCCGCTCGCACCTCGAAACAGACATCGCTGGCGGCGCGCACCTCTCCGAATGTCTTGCAAAGTCCGGTGACTTGAAGGAGGGACATAAGGATTCGGCACGAGTGTTAGCCGAAAGGAGGGTCGCAGCATAGGCAAAACTCCACGTGGAAACAGAGCGATCTTAACTTCTGATCGACTCGGGGGGGATCGGAGTCCAATGGTCTTCGGTCCAGCGCAGAATATGCAGCTTGTCGGGCCGGGTTCCGGGCCGCACGCTCAACGCGAGATAAAGCCTGAGTGCCTGCCTCCGGCCGGAGACTTCAGTGACCACTCCGCTCTCTTCGTTGAACAGCACGGTCTGCGATCGCGCCGTCACCACTTTGCCGGCAAACGTGCCTTGATGAAGCTGGGGCATCCACTCGCCATTCAACGCCGGTTTTAGTCGCGCGAAAATACCCCGTTCGGGCTAACCCGTTTGAGGTAGTCCACGCCGATGGCCGGACGACGGCGCGAAAGACTCGAACGTTTCTTCGGCCAGAGAACCAACCTTGGAGTCAAATGGATACGCGAGAAAATTCCCTGCTCATTCTCGGAGCGCTGATTCAGTTCCCCGATTTGGCGCCAAAATCAACGGGTTGACATCGCAGGGCAAGGCATTGATCATCAACGCGACGTCATTTGGTCCAGGCACTGCATTTGCTAACCTCAGTTTCGCGGAAATCCGTCATGAAAACAAAGACGCCCAAGTTCCAGTTCCCCTGCTGCTGCCGTCCGCTGTTTCGGCTGGCGGTCATGGCAATCTTGATCGGTTTGCCACTTGAGCTTTTGGGAGCCCTGAACGACGGATTAATCGCCTGGTACCCCTTCACCGGCAATGCCAACGACGCCAGCACCAACGCAAACAACGGAACCGTCGTGGGAGCGCAACTGACCACGGACAGGAACAACGTGCCGAATCAGGCCTATTCGTTCAATGGGACAAGCGACTACATCAACATCGGCCAAGGGGTCAAACCCATCTTTCCGCTGACCGTCACGACCTGGATTTATACGACTTCTCCTGCAAACGGGTTGCAAACCATATTCCGAAGCGGGACTTTCAACAGGACGGGTTCTTACTCCGGAGTCATGTTGAGCTACGATGGCCGGGGTTTTCTCTACAGCCATATCGGAAGCGGGTTGTATTCTCAGGCAAGTTACCGGAATTGGACGACGACCTACCCCCCAGCCGTCATCCAGCCGAATCAGTGGACTCATGTTGCGGTGGTGTGGCTCGGTTTCGACAACATGAAGTTCTACGTGAACGGCGAGCTGCAGTCGGCGCACTATGACTGTTGTGCTTCGGGAACGACGATTGTAAATTCGCAGAGCGACGGGGGTATCGGGAAGCGCGATGACCCCGCCGATCCGTCAGCTTTCGTGGGAAAACTGGATGAGATCCGGGTTTACTCCCGCGAATTGTCCATCAATGAAGTCAACACTCTGGCCATCGAACCGACCATACAACCGTCCTCGGTGACGACGAACGCGGGTGCGACAGTGGTGTTCACGGCCAATTCCACCGGCCCACCGCCGCTGAGCTACCAGTGGCAGTTCAAGGGCACCAACATCAGCGGAGCCAACAGCAACACGTTGACGCTCACGAATGTGAAACCGGGGGATTCCGGGACTTATCGGGTGGTGGTGAGCAACCCGGCCGCGACCAACTTTGCCGACGCCACCCTGACTGTGCCGGTGCAGGTCATCTGCGCCATGCCCCAGGTGTTTACCAACGGCGTGTCGTTCACCGTCAACATCAGCGTGGCCCCGCCGGGCGGCACGTCCCTCTACCGGATTCAGGACCAGCCGCCGACCGGCTGGCCTGTGACCCAAATCAGCAGTGGCGGGAGCCTTTCGGGAGGAAAGCCGACATGGGTCGTCGCCAACGACGACCGATCTCGCAATATGAGTTACGTGCTCACGCCGCCGGCCGGCGCCGCCGGCACCTACCACTTCTCCGGTACCGCCATTTTCAACAGCACGAACACCGTGGCGATCACGGGCGTCCGGGACATTTATAATGAAGTAACGAGCGTTTCCATCAGAACACTGAGCCCGTTTGGCGATGGGCTCCTGTACGTGAACCTGACCGTGACCGGCAAGGCCGGCGCGTCTTATTACGTTCTCGTTGCGGACGGCCTGGAGCAGCCGAATCCGTGGCGCACGAATGACACGGTCACTCTGACCGGGACATCGCAGGATTGGTTCGATGCGCAACCCGTGAGCGATAATTCCCGGCGATTCTACAAGGCGCAAGCCGCCCCGTGACCGGGTCCTGGCGTGCCTGTCACCGCCGACTCAGTTTCCTTGATTCGCGCGCCATTGATCCCGGCTGCGCCGCCTCGACTTTTGGCATTCAGGATCGCACTGGAGTTTTCCACTCGGAGTCTGCGCGCCACGCCCGGGAGCCGCCGGCATTTCGGGGAGTCGCGATGCAATCGGCCTTTGTCTTTTCCGCAAAATTAAAGCGTGATGACCCAACAAGATGTCACGCATCGTCTGCAAACCAACGCGCTGGTTTGTCCTGCTTTCTTTTGACTCTCCCGTGCTGCTGGCCTAGCTTCTGCCGGGTATTGCAAAGGTTGAGAAGATTACAGAAGGTTTGAAACCGTTCAGCAATCGCGTATGGGTCCTCAAACAATGAGTTCGCTCTTGCGGATTCTGCATCTCGAAGATAATCCGACCGATGCCGAACTCTTGCGGGCGATCCTGGAACGCCAGGGAGTGAACTCGACGATCAAAAGGGTGGAAACACGGGAGGCGTTTCAAGCAGCACTTGAGCGGGAGCCATTCGATTTGATCCTCTCCGACTTCACCCTTCCTTCTTTCGACGGACTGTCGGCCCTGACCATTGCCCGGGAGAAAAGGCCGGAACTGCCGTTCATTTTTGTCTCCGGCTCCATTGGCGAAGACGCGGCG
>QHPW01000268.1:0-15528 GCA_003219675.1 Verrucomicrobiota bacterium | reverse complement strand
GGCTGGGGGCGTCGCTGAAACGCGCGGTGCAGGAGGCGCAGTCGCAGGTGGAGCGACTTCGGGCCGATGAAAAAATCCGGGAACAGGCGGCGCTGCTGGACAAGGCCCGCGACGCCATTTGTATGATGGATATGGAGTGGACAATTCTCTATTGGAACCGGGGGGCCGAGCGATTGTACGGTTGGAGTGTTGAGGAGGCCGTGGGACGGAACGCGCATGATTTGCTTCTACCTGACAAGGTGCCCCGTCCTTTGGAATCCGTGAAAGAGCTCATTCGAAAAAACGAGTGGCAAGGGGAATTGCGCAAGGTCAGCAGCAATGGCCGGGAAGTCGTGGTCGAAAGCCGCTGGACACTCTTGCGCGACCGGTTGGGGCAGCCCAGGTCGATTCTGGTGATTGACAGCGACATTACCGAGAAGAAGCAGATCGAGGCGCAGTTGCTCCGCACTCAGCGAGTGCAGAGCATCGGGGCGGTGGCGGGCGGGATTGCCCACGACCTGAATAACATGCTGGCCCCGATTCTGATGGTGACGGAGTTGTTGCGGGATGAGTTGGCCAGCGAGCGGAGCCGCCGGATGTTGGACACCGCCAAGGCCAGCGCCCAGCGGGGTGCCGAGATGGTCAAACAGATTCTCGCCTTCGCGCGCGGTGCCGGGGGTGAACCGAAAACCATTCAACTCAAACATTTGGTAACAGAGATGGCGCGACTCATCAGAGAAACCTTCCCTCGTTCGATCCACGTCGAGAGCAGAGTGGAGCAAGAACTGTATCCGATCATGGGAGACGCCGGGCAGTTCAATCAGGTGCTGTTGAATCTCTGTGTCAACGCACGCGATGCCATGCCCGGCGGCGGCAGGCTGCAAATCGGAGCGTACAATACAGTGTTGGAGGGAAAACGGACCCGGATGTTGCCGGAGCCGGTGTCAGGAACATATGCGGTGCTGAGCGTCATGGACACAGGCTGCGGCATCCCTCCGGAGCTGTTGAACAGAATCTTTGAGCCGTTTTTCACGACCAAAGAGGCGGGCAAAGGGACCGGATTAGGCCTGTCCACGGTTCTGGAAATCGTGAAGGCTCACCACGGATTTGTGGACGTGGCCAGCGATGTCGGGAAAGGCGCGATTTTCGAGATCTATCTGCCTGCTACCGCCAGGGCTGACACCGAACTCATCAAGAGCGCAGCGCCGGTCCTGCCAATGGGCCGGGGCGAAATCATCCTCCTGGTGGATGACGAAGCGGCGGTGCTTGAAATCACCAAGACAACCCTGGAAGTTTTCAATTATCGGGTCATCACGGCCAAAGACGGAGCCGAAGCACTGATCCTTTACCAACAGCGTGTCAGGGAAATCGACGTGGTGATTACCGACATGGAGATGCCCGTCATGGACGGAGAAAGGTTGATCGGTGAGTTGCGAAACACCCGGCCTGACGTCAAGGTCATTTGTATCAGCGGGCTGGAAGCGGAAGCCGGGTGGACGGATGTGGCTCGCTTGAACCCGCAGGCGTTTTTGACCAAGCCCTACACTTCAGAAAAGTTGCTGACCACTCTGCATGAGGTCGTCATCGCTCCATGATCTTTTGTTCCAATCGGGTTCCGTCAAATCCCGACGCTCTCATCCGAAGGTCACTTAAAAGCCGGTTGCCGCCTTTGTCGCTTGCGTCTTTCTTATGACGATTCCATCGGGCAGGTCTCTGACACCAGGACCGGACGGGAAAAACCCGCTACCATTTCCGTGGGATTTGTGATGAAATGCCCGCGTGATCAGAACCAATGCACTCATCCTTGTTTTCACGTTCGCGTGGATCAATCAGGGAGCCTCGGCCCCCGCGGATGAACGGCCGGAAAAATCGAAACATTGGGCCTTAGTCCCCCCGGAGCGTCCCACGCCTCCCCTGGTCAATCATCCGGCATGGGCGCGGAATCCCATCGACCGGTTTGTTCTTGCCCGGCTGGAGCAGGAAGGCATCGCGGCGTCGCCGGAGGCCGGCCGCGCCACCCTGATTCGCCGGTTGAGCCTGGACCTGTGCGGGTTGCCGCCGACGCCGGAGGAAGTGGAAGAGTTTCTGCGCGACACGCGCCCCGACGCTTACGAGCGGGTGGTGGACCGATTGCTGGCGTCGCCGCATTACGGCGAGCGTTGGGGCCGCTGGTGGCTCGACGCCGCCCGTTACGCCGACTCGAACGGCTACAGCATAGACGCGCCGCGGCAGATTTGGAAATACCGCGCCTGGGGCATTGACGCGCTCAACCCCAACCTGCGGTTCGACCAGTTCGCCGTCTGGCAGCTCGCGGGTGATCTGCTGCCGGACGCGACGCTGGAGCAGAAGATCGCCACCGGTTTCCATCGCAACACACAGATCAACCAGGAAGGCGGCATTGACCCGGAGCAGTTCCGCGTCGAGTCAGTGGTGGACCGCGTGAACACCACAGCCACGGTCTTTCTCGGCGTCACCCTCGCTTGCGCGCAGTGCCACGACCACAAGTTCGACCCGCTCACGCAACGCGAGTATTACCAGATGTTCGCCTTCTTCAACAACACGGGGGAGGACGGGCACGGCAAAGGCACACCGGACGGCGTGTTGGAAATCCCCGGCGAATTCGAGCCGATGGAGAACGTCCAGAAGGAACTGGAGGAACTCGAACAGGACCTGGATCGCTATCTCGATACCCGGGGCAGCGCGCTGCAACAATGGGAACAGTCGCTCGCGACCGACGAGTCCGCAAAACTGAAGCCGGAAGTTCGTAACGCCCTGCAAGTCGCGGCGCGCGAGCGAACCCGGAAACAGAAGCGCATCGTTTACGCGGCATTCAAGGCGGATGATCCTGAATTCAAATCCCGTAACGCGAAGCTCGCGAAGCTCGAACGCCGCGAGCCCAGGCCGGTGACCACTTTGGTCATGATCGAACAAAAGGAGCCGCGCGCAACGCACCTGCTCATCAAGGGCGACTTCACCCGCCCGGGCGAGCGGGTCGCGCCCGGCGTGCCGGCGAGTTTGGATCCGGCCGCAGCCACCGACGTCAGTCGGCGCGATGAAGCGGATCGGGATGGCGGTCACGGGTTGGCTCTCCCTCACCCCGGACCTGAACCTCGTGGCAGCCGACGTGAGGAGGCTGATGACTCCAAACCCGAAATTCGAAATCCGAAATCCGAAATCGATAAGAGCCTCCTCACGTCGGCTGCTACGGCTCAGGGGTCCAATACACGAGATTTTTCGGGAAAACCTCTCCCTGGGGGAGAGGTCCGGGGTGAGGGCGAACCAAACCTCAAACACCCCGTCGCTGAGCGGAACCGCCTCGATCTGGCGCGTTGGATTGTCGCCCCGAACAATCCGCTGACGGCGCGGGTCATCGTGAACCGCGTTTGGCAACAGTATTTTGGCAGGGGCATCGTGGAGACGGAGAATGATTTCGGCGCGCAGGGCATTCCACCCACGCATCCGGAGCTGCTCGACGGGCTGGCGTGCGAATTCGTTTCTCCGAGCAGCAGCCGACGTGAGGAGGCTCATTCTGGCGGGCCACCCGCAAACGGGCAACGCGGAAAAGCGAATCAGAGCCTCGTGACCTCGGCTGCTACCTGTTCGTGGAGCCTCAAACGCCTTCATCGCCTCATCGTCACTTCCGCGACCTATCGCCAGTCCTCGAACATGCGGCCTGACCTGCGCGATCTTGACCCGAACAACAAGCTCCTCGCGCGCCAGTCGCGATTGCGGCTCGATGCCGAGGTGGTCCGCGACGTGGCTCTGGCTGCGAGCGGCCTCCTGTCGCGCAAGATGGGCGGCCCTCCGGTGTTCCCGCCTCAGCCGGACGGTGTCATGACGCTCGGTCAGGTGAAACGCGAATGGAAGAGCAGCGCAGGCGACGACCGCTACCGGCGCGGGATCTACACGCACTTCTGGCGCGCCACGCCGCACCCGGCGCTGACGGTGTTCGACGCGCCCGACGGTTTCAGCGCCTGCACGCGCCGGCTACGATCGGACACGCCGTTGCAGGCGCTCACGCTGCTGAACGACCGGCAGTTCTACGAACTGGCCCGCGGCCTCGCCGCCCGCGTCCTGCATCACGGATCAGGCTCCGATATGGAACGCCTCGCTTACGCTTTCCGCCTCTGTGTCGCCCGGAACCCGGATGACGCTGAGAAGCGGCGGCTGAACGAACTGTTGACTCAACAAATCACCGCGGTGGTTGGTGACGCAGATTTGAAACGAACCGAAGCGTGGACGACTGTGGCGCGAGTATTGTTGAATCTGGACGAAACCATCACCAGGGAATGAAGAAATCCGATGAACCGCCAATCCCATCTCGACCGCGGCCTTGACCCGAAACTCATCACCCGCCGCTGGTTCTTCCAGCAATGCGGCCTCGGCCTGGGTGGCATTGCACTGGCGTCGTTGCTGAGCGAAAGAAAACTCTTCGGCGCGACGCCGGAACCCGTCGCCAATCCGATGGCGCCGCGTCCGCCGCATTTCAAGTCGCGCGCGAAAAACGTCATTTACCTCTTCATGGCCGGGGGACCGAGCCAGCTTGAACTGTTCGATTACAAACCCAGACTCATCGAGCTGAACGGTCAGCCGATTCCTCAGTCGTTCGTCGAGGGCAAACGATTCGCGTTCATGGGCAGCAGCCACGGCACCAAGCTGCTCGGCACGCGGCGCCAGTTCCGGCAGCACGGCCGGTGCGGCGCGTGGGTCAGCGAACTGTTCCCGCACACCGCAACCATCGTGGACGACATCACGCTGGTGCATTCCTGCGCGGCGAATCTGTTCAATCACGCGCCGGCGAAGCTGTTCATGAACACCGGTTCCGGCCAGTTCGGCCGGCCGAGCATGGGCGCGTGGGTCACTTATGGCATCGGGAGCGAGTCGCAGGATTTGCCGGGTTTCGTGGTGTTGCAGAGCGGACCGCGCGGTCCGCGCGGCGGCGCGGTGAACTGGGGCAGCGGTTTTCTGCCGACGAGTTTTCAAGGCGTGCCGTTGCGCGGCAGCGGCGATCCGATCCTGGACTTGAGCAACCCCGGCGGTGTCAGCACGGCTCGTCAACGCCAGACGATTGACGCCGTCCGCGACCTGAACCTCAAGCGCGCGGTCGAGACCGGCGATCCGGAGATCCACACGCGCATCGCCGCCTACGAAATGGCGTATCGCATGCAGACCAGCGCGCCGGAACTGATTGACCTCTCGGGCGAGAGCAAAGCCACGCTCGACCTTTACGGAGTCGAACCGGGCAAACCGTCGTTTGCGCGGAACTGTCTGCTCGCGCGGCGGCTGGTGGAGCGCGGCGCGCGTTTTGTGCAGCTTTACCACACCAACTGGGACAGCCACGGCGGTCCGGGTGAGAACCTGCAGGGCGACTTCGAGAAAGTCTGCCGCGACGTGGACCAGCCGCAGGCGGCGTTGGTGAAAGACCTCAAAGCGCGCGGGCTGCTGGACGAAACGCTGGTCATTTGGGGCGGTGAGTTTGGCCGAACACCGATGGGCGAGAACCGCGACACCACCGGCCGCAACCATCACATTGATGCGTTTGCCATGTGGTTCGCCGGTGGCGGCATGAAGGCGGGCTCGATCCTCGGACAGACGGACGAACTCGGTTTCAATCCGGTGCAAGACCGGTGTCATGTCCATGACATCCACGCCACGATTCTGCATCTGCTCGGCCTGGAGCACACCCGGCTCACGTTCCGTTTCCAAGGCCGCGACTTCCGGCTCACGGATGTTTCCGGCGAGGTCATTCACAAAATGCTTGCGTGAAAAATGACTCGGCGGTGGACCGCGCCAGGGAGTTCACGGGCGCGGTGCGGCGGTGTTCACTCGCGCGGACGGCGGATTGATAGTGTCGAGCCAACGATTGTTGCCACCGCGATTGAATTGCTCCCATCCCTTTTCGCCGAGCACTCTCTACTTTACTTCTTTCCAAACATGGCCGCGGCGCGTTTCTGAATTTCCTCGGGCGAAACGTCCTCCTTGTGGGTGGCGATGGTCCATTTGTGGCCGAACGGATCGGACACGGTGCCGGAGCGGTCGCCGTAGAACTGGTCCTGTAACGGTTTGAGCACCTTCGCGCCGAGCGACACCGCCCGGTCGAACACTGCGTCGCAGTCCTCGAAGTAGAGCGCCAGCCCGACCGGCGTGCCGCCGATGGTCTGCGGACTGCGTGCGTCAAACTCGGGGTGTTCATCGGCGAGCATGATGTGCGAATCGCCGATCTTGATTTCGGCGTGGCCGACCTTCCCGCCGGGGGCGCCGATGCGCATCACCTCGGCGGCGCCGAACGCCTGTTTGTAAAACTCAATCGCGCGCGCGGCGCCATTGACGATCAGGTAAGGCGTCGCGGTGTGATAGCCTGCGGGGATGTATTTCGTTCTCTTTGCCATAGGGGTTATTTTTTAAGGAAAAACGTGGCGCGAGTCCACGCTGAAAACCAAGCGGCGCGATGATGGGATCACCCTTTGCCTCTTAGAGCGCCGCTATAATTTGGATTTTGAAATTAAGACACGACCGCAATGGCGGGAGGCTTGACGCAAACATTTTCGAAGAGTAGTTTCCGACCGTTCACCCTGTCGTATCGGCTGAGGCAGCCATTTTTTGTGGATCCATTGTCGTCGCACATCCTGCCGGAAGCCAAAGCGGAACCCGGTCAATCCTTGGGATTATGAAGACCCGAGTGTCAAACCTCATTCGATTGCCTTCCTTGCTTTGCTTGGCCGTTTGGGCGGCGGTGCCACGGGCCTCTGCCCAGACACCGGCGGGACTCGAGGTGCAACTGTATCCTGGGCTGAGCATCACCGGGGCGGTTGGCACCGTTTACTCGATTGAATTCGTCACGGACCTTTCCCAAACGAACGCTTGGCGCTGTCTGGAGTTTCTCCGGCTACCGGCCACGAATTATTTGTGGTTCGATCGGAGTGGCCCCGTCACGCGCCGGCGATTTTACCGGGCGGTAGCCGATGTGCGACCGGACATGATATTCATTCCGCCCGGCAGCTTCAAGATGGGCAGCCCGACAAACGAAGTGGACCGCCTCAACGACGAGGGTCCGCAGACGGTGGTGACGCTGACCCAGGGCTTTTACATGGCCAAATACAAGGTGACCCAGACGGATTATCAGTGGGTGACTGGCAGCACCCCGAGCGTCTTCACCGGCGATTTCAACCGGCCGGTGGAGACGGTGAGTTGGGAAGATGCCACGAATTACTGCGCTCGGCTCACGCAGCGTGAACGGGGTGCGCGGCGGATCAGGACCAACTCCGTCTATCGGCTGCCGACCGAGGCGGAGTGGGAGTATGCCTGCCGGGCGTGGACCTCGACGCGCTTCAGCTATGGCGATGATCCAGGCTATACGAGTTTGGCCAATTACGCGTGGTACTTAGACAACAGCGGCCGCACGACTCATCCGGTGGGGCAGAAGTTGCCCAACCCGTGGGGCCTGTATGATATGCACGGAGGTCTCTGGGAGTGGTGCCAGGACTGGTACGGGCCTTATCCCGGCGGGAACGCCATCGATCCGCAGGGACCTGCAACGGGCTCGTATCGCGTGTTCCGCGGCGGCAGTTGGGGATGCAAGGGGGGAGAATGCCGGTCGGCGAGTCGCGACTACAACCCGGAGGGCGAGACCGGCTATGTCGGTTTCCGGGTGGTGCTGGTCCCAGGTCCGCCCTGAAGTGCGCTCAGATCATGGTATCATGGTTATCCGTACAAAAAATCCACCGTACAAAAAAAACTATTGACAGTGCGAAGATGTTTGTGACGAAGTAATGATCGTTCCCCCGTATTGTAATTGAGCTGTTAGCCAGTCGATGAATGGCCTCGACGACCTTTGACGCGCCTATGAATCATCTGTCCTTCCCCTTTCGTTTTCATTGCAACATCAATTCTCCTGGTGGCAGGCACTGCCCGGGCCGCCGCATATCAACACCGAAACCAACCAACATTATGGACTACCGAATCTTGAAGTGTACTGTTCTCGCCAGTTTGTTGGCGGCGTCTGGGATCATCCCTGCTTCCGCTCAGACCCTCACGGTCACTAATGGCTTGCAGCTCTGGTTGAAAGCCGATGCCGGCGTCACTGCCGGAGCGGGGGGTAAAGTGACGGCCTGGCAGGATCAATCCGGCAAAGGCAATAATGCCTCTCAAACCGCGATAGACATGTCTCCGTTGCTGGTGAACGACGCTATCAACGGCAAGCCGGTGCTCCGTTTCGACGGTGTGGATGATTTCCTCGAAGTCGCCGACTCCGACAGCGTTTCGATCACCGGCGACATCACCACTTTCTTCCTCGTGAAATTCGATGACTTCGACAATTACCGCGCGGTCTGGGCCAAGACCTTGGCCAACCAACCCGCGCCCAATGACTGGTACACCCTTCTCAGCTCCGGTATTCCGCGCGCCTTGCGCGGCAACGGCACCGCAAATGGGTCCGCGGCAGGCACACTATTGACGCATTATGTCGGAGGCTTCGCCAGCGGCGGCCGCGGGGTTGACCCCATGGTCATCGCGGACGCCGATGCCTCCCTCCTGATCGGTACACGAGCTGACAGGGTCACGATCATGAAAGGCGATATCGCGGAGGTGCTCATTTACAACCGCGCACTCACGGCTGCCGAACGCCGTACACTGGTCGCTTACCTGAACAAGAAATATTTGTATGGCAACATCGATCCGTCCGGTGATCCAGATCAGGACGGATTGACCAACCTCGAAGAAGAGGATTTGTTGACCGATCTAACCAATCCGGACACCGACGGGGATGGCCTCAGCGACGGCGACGAGGTACACCAATACAAGTCGAATCCCCTTAGCACAGACTCCGACGGCGACCTTTTGAACGACGCCTTTGAAGTCAATGTTCTCCATACGGATCCAACGAAGGCGGACACCGACGGTGACGGCTTTAGCGATTATTACGAATTCCATTTGTTGACCGATCCGCTCGACCCGAATAGCAAGCCCAAGAAGACCACGGCGAACCTGTTTACCGGCCCGGACCCGGGGCAGGGCTTGGATTTGACAGGCAATTTCCTTTATGCGCTCAGCTTCGGCACTGACACCCGTGACCCGCTGGGTGGACAGATTCACGATGCCCTCTTTACCGCGGACAATGTGGACGGGGTGACTGTGGTTGCTTCCCAGGTCGCAGACAACTGGAATAGCCCTCCGAACGTTGACCCGTCTTTGTGGGTTAACTTCGGTAATTCCCCTGAACAACAAGTTCTTTCTTCGGTCTTGAGCAGCATCCGCTGGAGTGATGCCGGCAATGCCATCGATGACCAGGACCACCGCGCTGTAACGGTCACCTTTTCCAAATTGCAGATCGGCGCTTCCTACAAACTCCAGCTCCTGTTTGGCGAACGTCTCTGGGCCCGCGGCTTTGACATCAGCATCAACGGCAGGCCGGTCGCTCAAGCATTTGCCCCCTACCAATGGCAGGGTGGCTTTGTGGGACCCGGCGCGTCCACTTCCAGGACCAACGGCGTCGTGCTCACGCACAGCTTCATCGCTATTGACACCAATGCGACGGTTGTGCTCGATGGCCGCCCGGTCACTGACCCTGCTATGGCAGACCACAACGCCATTATCAATGGCGCTACCCTCGAATTGCTTGCGGCCGCCGTTGATTCGGATGGGGACGGACTGTGGGATGCTTGGGAACTGGAAAACTTCGGCAACCTGAATCAAACGGCGGACGGAGACCCCGACGGCGACGGTTTGACGAACGCTGAAGAATTCAGGTTAAATACCGATCCTAACAAGGCTGATACCGACGGTGACGGTCTCACTGACGGTCAGGAAGTTAACCTCTATAAAACAAACCCGGCCAACTCAGACACGGACGCCGACGGTCTCAAGGATGGTGACGAAGTCAACCTCTACAAGACAGACCCGCTGAAGGCCGATACTGACGGTGACGGATTGTCGGACGGCCTCGAAATCTTGACCTATAAGACGGACCCGCTCAAAGCGGATACTGATGGCGATGGCATCAACGACGGCACGGAAGTCTCCTTGGGTACGGACCCACTGAAGACCGAGCTGCCTACTGTGCTTACCAATATCGTCATCCAGGCTTTCACGGGTGGTGATCCGGGGGAGGGATTGGATCTCCAAGGGAACTTCCTCTACGCGTTTAATGTGAGCAGCGCCGGCGCGGCAGGCAAAGCGGGCGATGCCGATTTCACGGCGGATAATGCTCCGGGCATAAAGGTGACCGCGCCTTTTAACATCCCGAATTGGGATGCGCCCGAATATGGGGATAGCCCCGCAGATAATGTCATCGAAAAGGTCACGCAGTCGATCCGCTACGGCCCGACCATGAGAGTGGACCTCGGCGGCCTGGTCCCAGGGAGCACCTACAAGCTTCAATTGCTATTCTACGAGAAATGCTGCGGGAACCGCGGGTTCAATATTTATCTCGACGGCGTATTGCTCGCGCAAGACTTCTCCCCGCCCGAGATTCAAGGCGGGATTGACAGTGTGAGCTCCGGCGCCGTCGTTTCCGCCGAGTTACTCACGCGTCGCGACAAACTCGTTATCGTGGCGACCGTGAATGGCCGTACCAGGCCGGATCTCGACGACCCCAATGCCATTCTGGACGGGGTCACGCTCGAAATCCTGAACCTGGTCGCGCGACCGACCATAGGTTTGACAAAGGAGGCGGACGGCAAACTAACCATCACCACCGACTCCACGCTACAAGTGGCTGATACAGTCGCTGGCACATACACCAATCTGCCCGGCAAATCGGTCACCGTCGATCCGAAGGCAGCGGGTGGCCAGAAGTTCTACCGCGGCGCGAGGCCATAATCGTAGGCCAGAGATGGCTCCAGGGTCCGCGTTTCAATAAACGACCCTCAGTCGTTCGCCCGGCAGGTCCACATGCCGAGAGTGGATTTCTTGATGTAATTCGCGTGGCCGTCACAGAAACTGGCATTGAAACCGCGATTGTGGCGCTTGCCGACGTGGCCCACGGTCGGGTTCTTCGTGTCCGGTTTATCTAACAGGTATGCGGGGCCGAAACCGGCGTTGTACCAGGCGTCCGTTTGCTCAATGCACCAGATCTCGAAGATGGAAAAGCGGGCGTCGCAAATTGCGATGGTCCCTGTCGTGTCCTCGATATCAGCCAGGCGGCGGCTGGGATTGTCCCAGTTGTTGATGAACGGCCCGTGCGCGTCTCGCCCCCAGTCTTTTTTGCTGAGCACGTAAAAGACGCCGATCTGCGGGTTGCAGACGTAGTCATTCGTCAGCACCTTCGGCGCGTTAGGCGGGCGCTGGTCCGTCCACGTGTTGTGCGGCAAGGCGCTGGAACAACTATAGATCTTCTCGGTCTGCATGTACGGCCGGCAGAAGTCCTGCCACCAGTACAGAGGCGGCTTCTGGCCCGGCCAGGTGTAGGCATAACCGTAAGGCAGGTAGTCTTGATAATCGTGCGCGTACAGCATCGTTCCCAACCCGATCTGTCTCATGTTGGAGAGGCAGGCGGTCTGTTTCCCCTGCTGCTTCGCTCGCGCCAACGCGGGCAAGAGCAGCGCGGCGAGGATGGCAATAATAGCAATGACGACCAGAAGCTCGATGAGTGTGAAGCCGTTTTGGGATAGGAACTCGCTTTTTGACCTTGCGCGGTTCCGGAAGCCTCGCTTCTGATTAGTGTTCATGTGGCGAACTTCCGCCTGCGTGTTTTCAACGTCAAGAAACAAATTACTGGGTGAGGGAAGCACCCATAATTAGTCTGCTGCCCATGACCACCGGCAACCTTTTGTTGCATAGGCAACATGAAGTTGGTCGGGCGCGAACACGTCCAGACAATCCCAAGGGGATTGTGGCCTCCAGCCCAACGTTGCGGCAATGCCGCTACGTTGGGGCGCGAATCAAACAAATCAAACAATCCCAAAGGGATTGTGTCCTGCAGCCCAAGGTTGGTGCGCCAGCGCCTACCTTGGGTGAACGTGGCGAAACGGGGGATCAACCGCAACGCGGTTGCAAATTCGTCGCGACGCCAATCGAACGATTTTGGACACAACCCCGTCGAGTTTTTTCTCCATTTGCGAACCGTGACCCAAGGTAGCTCGTTCCTCGCAACCTTGGACTGATCCCGTTGGGATCGGCGAGTTGGATTTGAGCCTCCTCACGTCGGCTGCTACCGGTTGAAAAGTTTTTCCACCTTCACCTTCACCGCTTCATCCATTTTGATTAACGGCGGCCACGGCCTTTTGAATCCTTCACCTGCGAGCTTGCGCGTCGCGTCGATTCCCAGTTTCGTTCCAATCGCAATTTCAGAAGTCGCATGGTCAAGAACATCCGCTGGCCCTTTGGTGAAAATTGAATCGCGTTGAGGGTCGGTGTTGGCGCAGAGGCGGAACAGGACTTCGCTGGTGTTGTGCACGTCCACGTCGTCGTCCACCACCACGATATACTTGGTGAACATCATCTGGCCCATGCCCCAAAGGCCGTGCATGATTTTGTAGGCTTGCATCGGGTAACTCTTCCTGATGCTCACGAAGACCAGGTTGTGGAACACGCCCTCGGCCGGCAGCGCGATGTCCGCGATTTCGGGGAAGTTCATCTTGAAGATCGGAAGGAAGAGTTTTACTGACGCGCCGCCGACGTAGAAGTCCTCCATCGGCGGCATGCCGACGATGGTCGCCGGATAAACCGCTTCCTTCCGATGGGTGATGGCAGTGATGTGGAAGACGGGATATGGCTCCGGCAGTGTGTAATAACCCGTGTGATCGCCGAACGGGCCTTCGTCGCGCAACGGCTCGCGCGGGTCAACGTAGCCTTCGATGACAAAGTCGGCGTTGGCGGGGACTTCGAGGTCACTGGTCTCGCACTTCACCAGTTCGACGGATTTCTTGCGGAGGTAACCGGCGAGCAGGAATTCGTCGAGGCCGTCGGGCAGCGGCGCGGTGGCGGCGAAGGTGAAGACCGGATCGCCGCCGAGGAAAATCGCGACCGGCATGCGCGTGCCGGTTTCGTAATAGCGGCGGCCGTGGCGCGCGCCGACTTTCTGCAACTGCCAGTGCATGCCGGCGGTGCCCTGGTCGTAAATCTGGATGCGATAGATGCCGACGTTGCGCTCGCCGGTGTCGGGGTCCTGGGTGACGACGCAGGGGAGCGTGATGAAACGCCCGCCGTCCAGAGGCCAGCATTTCTGCACCGGCAAATCGAGGAGGGTTGGCGCCGGTGCCGTTGAATCGTTGAATCGTTGAATCGTTGAATCCTGAGCCGGTCCAGCGGTTGAACCATTGAACGGTTCAACGATTTTTGGCGCGTTTGGCCACGGCTCGATGCGCCTGGGCGGGGCGTCGAACTTGTGGATGACTTCCTTGCACGGGCCGTCTCTGACGCGTCTGGGTTTCATGTGCCGCAAATCCAGCGCGGTGCCCAGCAGTTGGATCGTTTCGCGGAAGCTCATCGGTGGTTTCGCCTTCATCAGCGCGCCGAGTTCAGCGGCGACTTCATCCACGGAACCCGCGCCCAGACTCATCGCCATGCGTTTCCACGAACCCAGGGTGTTGATCGCGAGGGGAAACGGCGAAACGGCGCCGTTCACCGTGGGTTTTTCGAAGAGCAGCGCCTTGCCGCCGCCAGGCGATTTCATCTGCCGGTCCCCCAGTTCGGTGATTTCCAGTTCGGTGGCGACAGGTTGGGTAATACGGATGAGTTCACCCGCGCGATCCAGTTGCTGCACAAACTCCCGGAAGGATTCAAAGGCCATAGCAGCAACCGGTCCCATAGTGGGACAGGCTTCCAGTCTGTCAGCCGGAACAGGCAGGATGCCTGTCCCACTCTCTGGTTCATGAGAAGCCGCCTTTCGCTTCGCGCATGCATTGGGGCCGTGAGCCTCCGAAACACGGTAGGGCGCGGTGTCCTCACCGCGCCGCGGCCCGGCGGGCTGGGGACAGCCCTCCTACTTTGCGGTTCATTGGAAGGGAACATCTCCAAAATTCGGACGTGAATTGAAGCCACGAACCCTGGCGTAGCGGCGTCTCGGCAGAGCGTCGCTGGCTGTTGTTCCCACGAATTGCTTCGCGGAAGTCGAAAATTAAAGCCTTCACCCAAAAATTCATTAGGAATTTTGCGTTTTCAAAAGTCGAAATGTGAGGGTCGGTTCGCCGATCCGGATGTCTCACGTTCTCTGTTTGTTGCGGCCTGGATAAGTCATTGTATGCTGTGCAGGAAACAAGCGATAACTCAAATGGGCGCAGTCAGCACAACGCTTGATTACCGGTCGGTACAGACAACGATGCCAGTGCTCTCATCTTGGCGGACGACCCGCAGCGGAAAAAGTGAGCTGCGCCCAAGTTTTATGCAAGCGGACTGTACTCGGCGATTGGTCATGCTCGCGTTGTGCTGCGGTTGGCTGCAGTTCTCAACCCAGGCGGCCGACCTGCTATCGTGGCACACCCGAGTCCACGGCGTGGCCGACGGACCCGCACTCAACGCTGTAACCTTTGGGAAAGGACTTTTTGTGGCGGTTGGCGAGAACGGCACGGTCGCCACCTCTACTGATGGGAGCAACTGGGCGGCCCAGGTTTCGGGAACTAGCAACGGGTTTTGGCGCGTTGTCTATGGCAACGGGACTTTCCTGGCTGGCGGTGGGCGGCAACTGCGGGTTTCGCCTGACGGAACCAACTGGGTGGCCGTGCCCTGGCCAAACTACGACGCGGTCCTGTTCGGATTGGCCTTCGCCAATGATCGCTTTATCCTGATTACGCGTTGGGCCCAGGACCAAAATCTGTGGACCTCCACCGACGCGACCAATTGGGCCCTCACGGGTTACTTCTCCATGTACGGGTTGGTATTGGACCCCGCCTACGGGGCTGGCCGTTATGTGGTGGTCGGTATAATGAAGGACGACTTCCCGGTGCGGGCTGAGGCCCCGTTCGTGGCGACCTCTACCGACTTGAAAAAGTTCTACCTGCCCGATCTCGACCTGCGATTCTTGGCTACCGGAGCCGAACTGCAATCGGTGGTGTTCGACGGGGCCAAATTTATTGCCGGTGGAGGGGCGCTAAATGAGGCGGGCTACATCGGGTCATCCGATGACGGAGTCAATTGGCATATGGTCGCCAGTGGCTTTCCCGATGTGAATTCCATTGCTTATGGGGACGGGGTGTACGTCGCTGGCGCGGATTTAGGAGCCCTCCTGGTCTCCACGGATGGGGATCGTTGGACTACAACTCAGGTACAGGAGGCGGTAGCCGGAGTTGCTTATGGCAACAACACGTTCGTAGCGGTTTGTGGCGGAGGAACTATCCTGCAGTCCGATCCGGTTGTCACTTTAAGCTTTGCCGCCGGCACGGACTCGACCCTTTCCATCCGTGGGCCGGTCGGACGGAGCGTTGTTATCCAAGCGGTGGACAGGCTCTCCTCGACGAATAACTGGAAAACCATTGGCTCCATTGTTCTCACCAACAGCCCGGTGACCTGGACTCCACCTTCCAGCCAGTTGCAGGGTTTCTACAGGGCATCCCTCCAAGACTAACGGACTGTCTACCCTGAGGCACAGCTTGAGGCGCGGACGACAGCCGAGGGAAT
>QHPW01000273.1:3262-3698 GCA_003219675.1 Verrucomicrobiota bacterium | reverse complement strand
CTTGCCTGGGCGGACTTGCCGGCGTGGCCGTCGCCGTGGTTGGCGTGAAAGTGCTGGCCTTGCTCATCCCTGAAGTCATGCCGCGGCTGAAGCCGATTCAGATCGACGGCGCCGCGCTCAGCTTCACGTTGCTCATCTCCGTGGCGACGGGCCTGGTGTTTGGATGCGCGCCCGCATGGCAGGCGGGCCGGACGAAGCTCAATGAAGCGCTGAAGCAGGCCGGCGCGCAGGCCATGGCGGGCTTCGGCCGGCGGCGCTATCGCGGCGCGCTCGTCGTGGCCGAGTTCGCCCTCGCGTTGATTCTGCTCGCGGGCGCGGGGCTGATGATTGAAAGTGTCGCGCGCTTGCTTCACGTCGATCCCGGTTTCGATCCGCAAAACCTCCTGCGCGTTGAGCTCGACCTTCCGTCGGACAAATACTTTTACCCCGACCGCGC
>QHPW01000273.1:0-3159 GCA_003219675.1 Verrucomicrobiota bacterium | reverse complement strand
GGCGTGGAGCAAAGCGACCTCTTTCGGGCGATGCGCATTCCGCTGCGGGCGGGCCGATACTTCGACCAGCACGATCTCGGCGAAGAAGTCGGCACGGCGATTATCAATGAGACGATGGCGCGCACGTTCTGGCCGGGTGAAAAGGCCTTGGGGAAGAAGTTCAGCAGGGAACGCTTGCGCCGCTCGCCTCAGTATGAAGTCGTCGGAGTCGTTGGCGACGTCCGCGAATTTCGTTATCGCCGTCCGCCGACCCGGCCGCCCAGACCGACCTTCTATCGGCCTTGCCACGAACTTGAGCTGATAGGCGACGCGCCGTTTGTTGTGATCCGTACTGAAACCGATCCGCGCACACTCCTGCCGGCCATTCGCAAAGAGTTGAGGGTGGCGGAGCCGGCGATGCGCGCGCCGCAAGTCATCGTTTGGCGGCAGGCGCTCTATGACTCCACGCAAGCGCAGCGCACTTACATGCTCTTTCTGGTTGTGTTCGCCGCAGTTGGCTTGCTGCTCGCGGCCCTGGGCATCTACGGAGTGCTTGCTTACTCGGTCGCACGGCGCACGCGCGAAATCGGCATCCGTATGGGTGCTAACGATGGTCATGGCAGAAGGAGGCCGTCTGGTGGGCATAGGAATCGCGCTTGGCCTGATCGCTGCCTTCTGGCTCACGCGCTTAATCCGGCATCAACTCTTTCAAGTCAGCCCCACCGAGCCGTGCGTTTTCATCGCAGTTGTTCTAGTCCTGTCAGCCATCGCGCTGTTGGCCTGTTTTCTTCCCGCGCGCCGGGCGACGAAAATCAATCCGATGGAGGCGCTGCGTTATGAATGAAACGAACAGCGAACCTCCAACATCGAACGCTGAACATCGAACGTGGGGAGACGCGGCGCTGCGAATGACAAATGACGAATTCCCAATGACGAAAGAAATCCGAAATCCCAATGACGAAGGAAAAACACGCGGCCGGGCGAGAACCGGTTCGACATTCGTGCTTCGTCATCCTATCGGCATTCGTCATTCGGGCTTCGACATTTTCCAGAGCCACGAACCTATTTACGAATTACGATTTACGCGCGCCAATCGCAGATCACGCCAGATGTCATCACGCGCGTTCCCCAGTCTTTCAAATCGGCAATCGTAAATCGTAAATCGAAAATATGAACGATTTGAAACTCGCCTTCCGCCAGTTGCTGAAAAACCCCGGCTTCACCACCGTGGCGGTGCTCACGCTCGCAGTCGGCTTCGGAGCCAACACGGCCGTCTTCAGCCTGGTCAACGAATTCCTGTTGCGTCCTCTCCCCGTAAAGGACCCGGAGCAATTGTTTGGCGTCGTTCTGATTGACCGCGGCGGTGATTACGCGAACCAGCGGATTCCTTTTCCCGTCTATCGCGATTATCGCGAACAGAGCCGCGTCTTTTCCGAACTGCTGGCTTACGCCCCGGTTTCCGCCCCGATGCAGATCGGCGACGCGACGCGTTACGTTCGCATCCAGCTCGTCTCCGCAAACTTTTTCTCGGCGCTTGGCGTGGTGCCGGCATCGGGCCGGACATTTGTGGCGGAGGACGACCGGACACCGGGGCAAACGCCGGTGGCGGTTATTAGTGATTCGTGTTGGCGGGACACCTTCAAAGCCGATCCGATGGTGATTGGCAAGACATTCGTCCTCCGACCGAATTACGTTGAGCCATTGACCTGCAGGATCGTCGGCGTCGCTCCGGCCGGTTTTGACGGGCTCGATAAATTCCGTCCGCAGGTCTGGCTTCCCGGCGTGATGGAGGAGCATTTCAAGAGAAGCATGGGCGTGGACTTCCGGTTGGTGCGCCGGCTGGCGCCGGACGTGAACCGCGGACAGGCCGTCGCCGAATTGGATGTCGTGGCGCAAAACATCGCGCGGAAATACCGGGGCGCAGTCATACCTGGTTACGAGAATGAAGGCATTTTCCGTTCGGACCTGAAGACGCAACTCCGGCACGCGGCGCTGGGAAGTTGGGGCGCATTCAAGTCGCACAGTGTATTGCGAAAGGCGACCGCGCTTGCCATGGGGGTTGTTGGTCTGGTGCTGCTGATCGCCTGCGCCAATATCTCAAACCTGCTGCTGGCCCGCGCCGCGAGGCGACGGAAGGAAATCGCCATCCGCCTTTCCCTGGGGGCGACCCGCGGGCAACTTCTCCGGCAAATGCTGACCGAAAGCATGGCGTTGTCGCTCCTCGGAAGCGGCGCGGGAATGCTGGTTGCGCATTGGGTCAACCGGTTGCTGCTGGCCCTGAAACCGGGCGATCTGGAACTCGTGGTGCAAACCGACGTGGACTATCGCGTTGTTTGTTTCGCGCTGTTTGTGGCGGTACTGGCCGGGTTGATTTTTGGGACGGCGCCCGCCTGGCAGGCCGCGCGATGCGACGTCAACTCCGCGCTCAAAGATGAAACGGCAGTCGTCGGCTCAGAGCGCAGCCTTCATCTGCGCGACCTGCTTGCCGTCGGCCAGATCGCGCTCTGCCTGGTGCTGCTGATCGGAGCCGGACTGTGCCTGCGAAGTTTTGCGGCACTGAACGCGGCGAATCCCGGATTCAACGTCAAAAACCTCGTGGTCGTTCCTTTGGAACTGCAGGGTCACACCGAAAAGTCGGTCGGGCCTTTTTATCAGGAGCTGGCGCAACGCTTGGAGTCCTTGCCGGGCATTCAGTCGGTCAGTGTTGCGCGTCCACAGAAGGACGAGTTCATCGTCGTGGAATTTGCCGAGGTTGGGCCAAATTATTTTGAGACCATGGGTATTCCTGTCGTCCAAACGCCGGAGATGGGCCTCCAACAAAGCGGTTCGTTGGCCTGGGTCAATGAAAGCTTCGTGCGCCGCTACTGGCCTGGACAGAATCCAATCGGCAAACGAGTCGGGCCATTCGTGGTGAACGGCGTGGTCAGAGACAGCCAGATCAAGAACCTCACTGACAGACCGGGTCCGTACCTTTATCTGCAAAGCGCGGAGCTCCGATCCACTTCGCTGACACTGATCGTGAAGACCGACGGCAACACGCGCGCCGCGATGGCGACGGTGCGGCGGGAGCTTCTGAAGGACAACAAAGACCTGGATCTTTCGCGTATGCGAACCATGCGACAAATTCTGGCCGACTCGCTCGTGGACCAACGCTTCCTTCTGATCCTGCTCGGCGGCTTT
>QHPW01000272.1:17606-19168 GCA_003219675.1 Verrucomicrobiota bacterium | reverse complement strand
CGCTCACCTACAGCGCCGTTTATCTCTGGGACGGGCAGAACGGAACCAGCTCTTTGGTGAGCGCCAATCTCAGCGGCGCCATCAGTGCCGACACCTTTTCGGACACCCCTGCGGTGAGCGCCGACGGCCGGTTCGTGACGTTTGTCAGCGACGCATCCGACCTGGTCACGAACGGCGCCGATGGAAGCTACCAGATTTATCTGCGCGACATGTGGAACGGCGCGACAAAACTGATCAGCGCCGACGTGAACGGCGGCATTTCCGGCGATACAGCCGGCGCCATTCCAACCCTCAGCGCCGACGGACGCTACGTCGCCTTCGACAGTTTCGACGGCGATTACGTCGCCAACGATAACAACAACGCTTACGATGTGTTTGTCCGCGACACAACGACGGACACAACCGAGCTCATTTCCCTGGCTGACGTGGCGGCACGACCTTTGACCGCTGACGGATTGAGTTCTGTCTACGCGAACGCGCTGAGCGCCGACGGTCGGTTTGTCGCGTTCGTAAGCGCGGCCGACAATCTGGTGACCAATGACACGAACGGCTACCAGGACGTATTTGTCCGCGATTTGCAGACAAGCAGCAACATTTTGGTCAGCTTAAACAGCGCGGGCACCGGCAGCGCCAATAGCTTCTCGGGAAGCGAGGCCATCAGCGCCAATGGTCGCTTCGTCGCCTTCGTCAGCAGTGCGCGTGATCTGACTGCGAACAAAACCAACACCAGCGACGACATTTTCGTGCGCGATTTACAGATGGGAACCACAACCCTGGTCAGCGTGTCCGCCGACGGCACGGCGGGCGGCAATGCCTCATCGTCGTTCCCGGCCATCAGCGCCGATGGCCGTTCGGTTGCCTTCTTCAGTCAGGCCAAGAATCTGGTCGCGAATGATCTCACCGGGGGTGGTGGGATCTTCTGGCGGGATCTTCAAAGCGGAAGCACGGCGTCGGTCACCACCAACGGCTCGGCACTCTCCTTGTTCTCGATGAGTTCCGACGGGCGTTTCGTGGCGTACATCAGCGGCACCGTGTCGACTCGCAGGTTCGCGGTCTGGGACTCGCAGGCCAAAGCGAACATTTACAGCAGCTCCTTCGTGGGCGCTCCCCTTAGTCTGGCGCTGAGCCCTGATGGCCAGACACTGATCTTCCAGTCCTCCAGCAATCTGGATCACTCAATCATCGCCCACGACCTGAAGGCAGGCACCGACACGGTGATTGGCTATAGCGCGGTTTCGGGTGGGCCGAAATCGCAGGTGAGCGCGAACGGGCGTTTTGTGACGTTCGTCAGCAGTAACAACCAACCGGGTTTGCAGTCCGGCGCCAACAATGTATTCCTTTACGACCTGCAGACCGCCACGACAACCCTGATCAGTTTCAATCGCGACCGCACCGCAAGCGGCCACGGGCCGTCCGATTCACCCTCCATCAGCGCCGATGGCCGATTTGTGGTTTACCGGAGCTCCGCAAGCGACCTGGTTGAGGATGACAACAACGGCCTGCCGGACATTTTCTTGTTCGACCGATTGACTGGAACCAACAGGCTGGTTAGCGTAAACTGG
>QHPW01000272.1:0-17591 GCA_003219675.1 Verrucomicrobiota bacterium | reverse complement strand
TCAGCGCTGATGGCAGCATCATTGCCTTCCGCAGCGTTGCCTCCGACCTGGTCACCGGCGATTTCAACGACACGCAGGATGTTTACGTTTTCCAGGTTCCGACGGCCACGTTCACAGATTCGGACGCAGACGGCATGGATGACGCGTGGGAGAAGGCTTATTTCGGCGATTTATCGCACACCGGGTCGGGCGACTCCGACGACGACGGGGTCACCGATTCGGTGGAATTCAAAACCGGCACGAACCCGAGGGACGCGGTTTCCAGATTCAGCGCGCAAGCCAGCCTGTAGCCGGGCGGCAATCAGGTCACGATCAGGTGGCCGGCGGTGCCGGGCTGGAGTTATCGTGTGCAATACAACGAAGACCTGGGCAAGACGAATTGGAATGACGTTTCCGGCGGTGTGATGGTCAACGGTACAATCGCCACATGCGTGGACAATGCAGCGGGCACATCCAACCATCGGTTCTATCGGGTTACGCTGGTTGAATAGGCATACGAGAAGGGGCGGACTGCGTCATCGCTCCCTGAATTTTGGCAGTGGAATTGCTGTTTTTTGAACTCTCCGAGGAGGTAGTTGGGAACTGGGCTGAGGAGGGTGGCGCCGAAAAAGTCATCCTCCTTTTCCGTACAATCAATTTATCCTGCTGGTGCTGCGTTCCTGCAGCCACAGGACATCGAGATTGTTCGGCGATGCGCCGCCGAGCGGCAGGGGCTGGCCGGGGCGAAGCACTGGCGATGTGCGAGGGTCGAGCCACGTTTTGATTTGCGCGTGACCGTCGGCAAAACTGACTCCTGCGCCAGGAGCGTGATAGGCGGCCGGAAAATCCACGATCCGCAAGGCATTGGGGTTGTTCGGATACCCGCTCATGTCGACAACGAAAAAGCCGTCGTTGATGCTCTCCTCACGCTCATCGAGGAAAATCCATGTTCTTGCGGGTCCGGGAGTTGCCATCTCGGTGATTTTTTTGAACTGTCGGTATCCTGGGGTGAAGGGACTTGCCCGTTCGCCCAGGTAACCGTTCATTGAAACGCTCCGCACGCGCTGTGCGCCCCTGTTGCCCAGGCTCAAGCTCTGGTCTTCAGGGCATTTGAAGATTTCCGCGGAACGGTTCGCATACGGCGCAAGGGGTGAATACACGGCCAGATAACGCGTGTCCGTGTCCGCCCCCGCGGGGATTCCGCCGCTAAAATCCATCCACCCCAGCACCCAGGTCTTGTTGCTGTTTGATAGAGTCGAGACACCCCCGCCGTCAAGGTTCCCCACCAGCCGATCGCTGTTGTCATCGGCATAGAGTCGCCACGCGCGTGACAACTGCTGGAGATGCGCGACGCAGAGCGACGCGTTGCCATTTCGTCGCGTGTTGGCCAAAGACGGCATTTGCAGGACCAGCAACACTGAGACCGCCAGAATCAGAACCACAAGGTCTGCACGCGTAAACGCCCGCTCGCAGCCGCGGATGGATTCGTCGAATGACTTCTCCCGCCTCATGGAATTTTCGAGTATCGACTCTAGCAAGGTCCCGTCCAGAACGCCACAATAATCCGGGGAATGAATCAACTTCTGCTTTCAACTTGCAAATATCCGGCGTTGGGGGTATCAGAATGAAAATTCCAAGCCGACCATAAAAGGATCACCGGACAATACTGAGTGGGAACACCCATTGGACCTCAAACTTGACGCTGGAGCTGGAATGACTGCGCACCGGAACGATTCGCGCAGTCACAGGTGGCGGCGGGCGGGTCGGACAAAGACCCTCCGGGCATTTCCGGCCATGGTTCTCCTGATTCTCCTGACGCGCCAGGCACCCGCAGCAGTGCAGGTCATCTCGCAGGCGAACCCGTCGCTGACGCCCGCCTCGAGCGCGAGTTCAGATTCCTTCACCCCTGTCCTCAGCCTCGATGGCCGCTTCGTGTCCTTCGTCAGTCAGGCCAACAATCTGGTCACGAACGATCATAACGGCGTCGTATTCGATGTGTTCGTGCGCGATCTGCAAACCGGCGCGACCGCGCTTGTCAGCGTCAACCGGGCCGGAGATTCCGGCGGTGACGGTCCTTCAAATTTCCCGACGATATCCGGCAACGGCCGGTTCGTAGCGTTCGAGAGCCGCGCCGTCAATCTGGTGACCAATGATTTTAACGGCACCAGCGACGTTTATGTGCGCGATTTGACCGCGGCAACCACGGCATTGGTGAGCTTGAATCGCATCGGCACTCAAAGCGCGTCAGGCAGTTCCCGCTTCGTCTTCTTCGAAAGTACGGCCCCTGACCTGGTTCCGAGTGACAACAACGGCTTCGGCGACGTGTTCGTCCGTGATCTGCTGCAGGGCACGACCACGCTGATCAGCGTTCGGACTAATGGCATGTTCAGCGCTGGCGGTGGTGCTTCAACCAGCCCGGTTCCAAGCGCAGACGGGAGCGCCGTTGCGTTCCTGAGCACGGCCACGAATCTTGTGTTCAACAACACGCGCAACACGAACAACCTCTTCGTTCGCAACCTGGCTACCGGTGTTACCAAGATGATCAACATCGTGCCCCCCGGCGTATCGAACGTGACGGTGCAATCTTTGAATCACGTGTTGAGCGCGGACGGAGCTTACCTGGCGTTCCGAGCGATCACCTCAAACACAAACTCGGTCCCCGAAGGAATATATTGGGTTGACCTCGCCAACGATACCTACACCCTGGTCGGCCCGACCAACCTGATCACAACTCCTCGGTCCGGTCTGGGTGATTTTTCCGGGCCGGTGATGAGCGCCGATGGCCTCGCGCTTGCGTTTGAAGCAATCCCCTTCACCACACCCGCGGGTGCGCGCGACATCTATTCCTGGAACGCCTTGAGCGGCGAGACCTTGCTGGTCAGCTTCCCGAACTCCACGACGAACGTTAGCAGGAATATCAGGCCGTTGATCAACGCCGACGGCACGCGCATAGCATTTGTGAGCAACGCCACAAATGTCTTCCCCAACAGCGGGCCGAACAGTTTCCAGATTTACGTCCACGAGGTCGCCTCCGTGAGCAACAAACTGATCAGTCTGAGTGCCGATGGCAGCCCGGTGAACGAAGGCGACCTCGATTGGGCAGCGCCCTCCTTCAGCGCGGACGGACGCGTGTTGGCATTTCAGAGCCGGAGCGCCGATCTGGTGAACAACGACGGCAATCACGCGTCTGATGTGTTCGTCCGTGACCTGGATACCGACACAACTCAACTGGTTTCGGCCCGCCACGCCGCATTGCCGCAGGTCTTCGGCTCCGCCCTGAGCTCGCTCAACGCGAGTTCAATCAGCAGCAACGCTCAGGTCGCCGTCTTTGTCAGCGAGGCGGACAACCTCGCGCCCAACGACACAAACGCGCTGCAAGACGTGTTTGCGCGGGATTTGCAATCAGGATCAAACCTTCTTGTCAGCGTGAACCTCGACGGGACGGGCACGGGAAATGGGCTGTCAAAATGGCCGGCGTTGAGCGCCAATGGACGATTCGTGGCGTTTGTGAGCGGCGCGTCGAATCTGGTCGTGGACGATACCAACGCCTGGGACGACGTGTTCGTGCGCGACCTGCAAGCGGGCACGACGACGCGGATCAGCGTCAACAACGACGGCACAGGATTGAATTCGGCGATTCCAAACACGCCTTCGCCAAGCGCAGACGGGCGTTGGGTGGCATACAAGGACGCGGGCAGCATTTACGTTTGGGACACTCAAGCCGGCACCAATGCCCTCGCCAGCGTCGCGAATGATGGAACGCCCGTCACCGGTGACGCGCCGGTCATCAGCCCGGACGGAGGCCATGTCACCTTCCTGTCGGGCAGCCCGCCGCTGCTTTACGATCACGACCTCGCATCGGGGACCACAGTCCCGGTAAGCTCGGATCCTGTCGCGCCGTCGCAGGTGATCAGCGGCGACAGCGCATTGTTAGTCTTCCAGGTCAACGCACCCCCCACCAACTTCAATTTGTATGTGCATCCGCTCGGCACGACATCGAACCGGCTGATTACGGTTGCTCAAGGCGGCGGTGCGAGCACGAACCGGCTCAGCGCGAAATCGAGAGTGAGTGCGGATGGTCGATTTGTCGCATTCCTGAGCGAGGACGCCGCCCTGGTGGCCGGTGATACGAACGGCGCGCCGGACGTGTTTGTGGCGGACCTGGCGACAGGGTCGATCCGCCTTGTGAGCGTGGATGACAACGGCACCTCGGCCGGCAACGGCAGCTCGGACAGCCCCGACATCAGTGCGGACGGACGATTTGTCGTCTTTCGGAGCCTGGCATCCAATCTCGTCCCAAACGATACAAATACGCAGGCCGATGTGTTCCTGCGTGATCTCCAGGCGGGAACGACCACCCTTCTGAGTGGCAGCAGTTCGGGATATGGCAGCGCCAACCAGCGGTCGACGCGGCCGATGATTAGCGCCGATGGGCAGGTGGTTCTGTTCAACAGCGCCGCATCGGACCTCGTGAACAACGACTTCAACCAGGCCCAGGACCTGTTCTACTTCCGCAATACCGCCGTGACGAGCGATACGGACGGCGACGGCATGGATGACGCCTGGGAGAATGCCTACTTCAACAGCCTCTGGCGAGACGGCAGCGGCGACTTTGATCAGGACGGGGCGAGTGATTTCGCGGAATTTCGCGCGGGCACGGATCCCACGCAGGCGGATTCGGTTTTTCGCGGAGAGCTGGTGGGTCCGCCCGAAAACGGAGCCGTCCTGGTCAGGTGGAACTCGGTGCCGGGACGAATCTATCGCTTGCAATTCAAGAACGATTTGAAAACGAACCAATGGACTGATTTGAACGGCGATGTGATCGCCGACAGCACGACCGCCTCGAAACCCGACGGCACAATCGGCTTTCTGCGGCAGCGATATTATCGCGTGTTGTTGATTCGTTGATTGCAACCTGGCGGGCGGCAGTCGGCCCGGTCTGTTCAAGACCGCCCTGTTATATGCCGCATACAAGGCAGGCCAGCCGCACTTCTCTCGCCGGATTCCCCGTAACACCCGTTGCTCCGGACCGGTTGGCCACGCCTTTCCCGCGTGACTTTCGGGCGCGACCGTCGCAGATTCTAGCGCAGTCAAGCGCATGAAAAAGAGTGCCCCGGTTTCGCGGAGCAGGCGGTTTGCCGGTGGGCCGGACGCAGACGTCGTCCGATTTACCGAGTCCATCTCGTTTGACTGGCGACTGTGGCGCCAGGACATCCTCGGCTCGATCGCCCATGCCACGATGCTGAAGAAAATCGGCATCCTCTCTCCCGAGGAACAGAGGGCCATCGTGAAGGGGCTGGATCACATTGGCCGGGAGATCGCCGCAGGAACCTTTCAATGGCAGCCCGTCCTGGAAGACGTCCACATGAACATCGAAGCGGAGCTGACCCGGCGCGTGCCGGCGGGAGCAAAGCTGCACACGGCGCGCTCCCGTAACGACCAGGTCGCGCTCGATACACGCATGTGGCTGCGCGATGAAATCTTTGAACTCACGCGGGAAATCCGGTCGCTGCAAAACGCGCTGGTCAGGCTGGGAGAACAGAACTCCGACGTCCTGATCCCCGGCTACACACACCTGCAACGCGCGCAGCCGGTGTATTTCGCGCATCACCTGCTGGCCTATGTGGAAATGCTGGAGCGGGATCGGGAGCGATTGAAGGACAGTTTCAAAAGGGTGAATGTCTGTCCGCTGGGCAGCGGGGCGATCGCTGGCTCGACGCTGCCGCTGGACCGCGAATTGATGGCGCGACTGCTGGGCTTCGTTGACGCCAAAGGCAGGGCCCGACTCACGCAAAATTCGATGGACGCCGTGAGTGACCGCGATTTTGCGGTCGAGTTTTGCGGCCATGCGGCGTTGCTCGCCGTCCATCTCTCGCGTCTGGCCGAGGATGTGGTTCTGTGGGCGAGTTCCGAGTTTAAATTCGTCAAACTCGCCGATGCTTACACCACGGGCTCGTCGCTGATGCCGCAGAAGAAAAACCCGGACGTTGCCGAGTTGACGCGCGGCAAGTCTGGACGCGTCATCGGCAATCTGGTCTCACTGCTGACACTTCTGAAAGGTCTTCCGATGACCTACAATCGTGATCTGCAGGAGGACAAGGAACGCTTGTTTGACACCGCCGACACCGTCCGCGCCATGGCGCGGCTCATGGCCGCGATGCTGGGGAACACGATCGTCAATGCGGCCGTTTGTAACGCGGCGGCCGACGATCCAGCGCTGTTGGCGACGGACCTGGCGGATTATCTCGTGCGCAAAGGCACACCCTTCCGAGCCGCGCACCAGCTTGTCGGCGCGGTGGTCTCTCTGGCTGAGGAGGCGGGCAAACCGTTGAACCGGCTCACGCCGGAGGAACTGCGGTCGGTGGACAAGAATTTCACCGCCGATGCGCTCAAGGTCTTCAATTTGAAGCAGGCGATGGCGCGGCGGAACATCACCGGCGCTCCGGGAACCAAAGAGGTGCGCAAACAACTGGGGCGCTGGCGAAAAATCCTGGGCGCGTAGCATGGAGGATTCCTCCTCAGGACTGCCGGCGGATTTGCTCAGGCAGGTTTCACGCTCGTTTTATCTGACCCTGCGCGTGCTGCCGGCTGCGATCCGCCAGCAGATGGGTCTTGCCTATTTGCTCGCGCGCACTGCCGACACGATCGCCGACACCCAGGTTGTTCCGGCGGCTCAGCGGCTGCAGGCGCTCCAGGCATTGCGGGAGAGGATTCTCGGCCATTCCTCCACTCCACTCCACCTGAACGAACTGGCCCGGCACCAGGGATTGCAAGCCGAATGGCGCCTGTTGCAACGGATCGAAGAATCGCTGGCGTTGCTTGAACAATTCCCGTCACAAGACCGGCAATGCATTCGCGAGGTGCTGGCCCTCATCACCAGCGGACAGGAGCTGGACCTGAATCGTTTTGTCGAAGCTTCAAGAGACCGGATCGTGGCGTTGAACACGGACGACGAACTGGACGATTACACCTATCGAGTGGCGGGCTGCGTTGGCGAATTCTGGACCAAGATGTGCCGCGCGAACCTGTTTCACAGCGCGCCGGTGGATGATGATTTTCTTTTGGCCAACGGGGTGCGGTTCGGCAAAGGGCTGCAACTGGTCAACATATTGCGCGACCTGCCGCGCGATTTGCGGCAGGGCCGATGCTACCTGCCGGGCGACCGGTTGTGGGCGATAGGCCTGACGCCATTCGACCTGCTGGAACCGGCGAACGGTCCGAGACTGCGGCCGCTTTATGACGCGTATCTGACGCAGGCCGAGGAGCATTTGACTGCGGGCTGGCTTTACACCAACGCCCTGCCGCGATGGCATGCCCGGGTGCGGCTGGCGTGCGCCTGGCCCCTTTTAATTGGCATTAAAACCCTGGAAAAACTTCGAGCCGGCAACGCGCTCGCTCCCGAACTCCATATCAAAGTCACTCGGGCCGAAGTGCGGAGCATTGTCGCCCGCACACTGCTTTTCCAGTTCTGGCCGCCGGCGTGGGGGCGGCTTTTTCCGCGGTCGGGCGGCAGGAAATAGAGTTGATTCGAGCGTTTCTCTGGGCTAACTTTTTCGCATGAAACTTTCCAAGCCTCTATTGATTCTGTCGGGTGCCTGTCTGGGTTTGACCCTGCTTACTGGCGAGCATGGCGCGAATTGCGCGCCGACGAAGGCCCAGTTGCTCCTGCGACAGAAACTCTCGGAACTGAACAACAGCGGCTCGCAGCCGGAGGCTCCCAATTCTCTGCCAACCACCACAGACTCTCTGCCCAGCAAGGCTCAGCTGCTCGCGGACATCCAGCGGCTGCACGACGAAGGCAAAATCAGCGATGAGCAGTTCGAGGCATTCAAAAAAAACATCAACGAACAGTACGGTGTGCAGGCGAATGCTGAAGCCCAGGCCAAAGCGGCGAAAATATTGGAGCAGCAGCAAGCGGGGGTGGCGACGCCAAAAGTTGCTTTGCCTGCGCCCGTTACCGAAGCGCAGGCGAAGGCCGAGCGAGTGCTGAACGAGAAATTGAAAGAACCGCAGACCGCCACTTTGCCCCGGCTGGAATCCAGTTCCGGAGCCGAACAGATTCTGCGCCAAAAGATCGCCGAGCTGAACGCGGGACAGCAGGCCGCCGCGCCGCCGGCCGCTCCCACGACGCCGGCCAAAACACAGGCCAGGGCGAAACCCGCGCCGCAACCGAAACCCGCGCAGCCACAAACCGCCGCTTCGATCCAGCCTGAATCCAGTTCCGTCGCCGAACAAATCCTGCGTCAAAAGATCGCCGAGCTGAACGCGGGACAACAGACTGCCGCGTCGCCGGCGGCTCCCCAGACAGAGGCCAAGGCGAAACCTGCACTGCAGCCGAAATCCGCGCCAAGGGAGGCAGCCGCGCCTCCAGCCGCTCCCAAGGCGCAAGCCAAAGCGAAACCCGCGCCACAGCCCAAACCCGGTCAACCAAAGACCGCCGCTTCGATCCAGCCTGAATCCAGTTCCGTCGCCGAACAAATCCTGCGTCAAAAGATCGCCGAGCTGAACGCGGGACAACAGACTGCCGCGTCGCCGGCGGCTCCCCAGACAGAGGCCAAGGCGAAACCTGCACTGCAGCCGAAATCCGCGCCAAGGGAGGCAGCCGCGCCTCCAGCCGCTCCCAAGGCGCAAGCCAAAGCGAAACCCGCGCCACAGCCCAAACCCGGTCAACCAAAGACCGCCGCTTCGCCCCAGCCTGAAACCAGGTCCGTGGCCAAACAAATCTCGCAACAAAAGACAGCCGCAGACCGGACACCGGAGAAAACCAATATCGTTCCATCTTCGACCACGGCGACGCTCGCGCCCGATTCGGAAACCAACGCGCGTGAACTGCTGCGGATGAGAATTGCGGAACTCCGCAAGAGCGGCGTGACTCAACCGGAGCCCGATTCCGAGGCACAAGCCAGGGCGCTGGCAGCGTTACACCAGCAAGAAGCTGAATTGAAAGCGGGCATCACGGCGGACACCCCGGAACAGGCCCGAATCCTGCGCCTGAAAATCGCCGAGTCGAAAGGAATCATCACACCGGCGGACGCTTCCCGAACCCCCGTCGCGCAAACCGCAGGCGCGGCGGTTCAAGTCGCGGTCGCACCGTCCGGTGCGGCATCCGCGACCGCGCCGCGCGCGACAGCGGCAATCGGCGCTTCGCCGGTCGCATTTCAGACCTCGAACAAGGTCGGTTTGGCGCGTTTGAACGAACTGACCGAACTCTACAAGGCGGACAAAATCACGCCTTACGAATATCATCACGAACGGGCGAAGATCGTGGCTTCCCTGTGAGTCGATCGTCGGTTCATTCGCCCGCCGGTTTCCTCTTGCGGGCGTTTTGATGCCGGAGCCGCCCCGGTTCAAAGCGTTACGATTTGGACGCGCCGATCTTCGCCTTTCCCACCATCACGGCCCCGTCTTCGACCACCAGGCTCCTGGCCACCAGGTCGCCGAACAATCGCGCCGTGGATTTGAGAGTAACAACGCCTTCGGCGTGCAGGTCGGCCGCCAGCTCACCCGCGATCTCGGCCGCCCGAACTTTGATTTCCTCCCTCCACCGGAAATGATTCTCCGCCGGAATGATGAGCCGCCCCGCCTTGAAGTTCCCTTTGATATCCGCCGTCGAGTAAATCGTCAGCGAACGTTCCGCCACCAGTTTGCCCAGAAACTTTCCCTTGATAATGGCATCGCCGACGACCGCCTCGGTGTTGAAAACGTAACCCTTCGGCTCGATCACAAACTCGCCTTTGGTTTTGAAATTCTTCGAGACCGCGTTGGAGATGTGGTAATCGCGCAGGTCAATGTGGCTGCTGCACCGCTTGCACATCGTGGATTGAGCGCTGGCCGCCACCTCCAATTCGGTGCCGCATTCGAAGCAGACGAGTTTCCTCAGTTCCCTGGGCCGCTCCGGCGACCGGGCGGCGGGCTTGATGAGGATTTCCTGGACGCGAATGTATTGGCCGCACTGTTTGCAGACCGTGGAGATGGCGGCGCGCGGTTCTGATTGCTGGTGCCCGCACTGGGGACAGGTCACCAGGACCTTGGCCTGTTTCTTCGCTGGCATTCAATGCTCACCCCGCAGGGGCCGGCGGCGGGTCAGCGTCCGCCCAATTTCACCGGCTCGGGCATTTTGGGCGCCTCGCTTGTTCGCGGCGGCGGAGCGGTCGGAGAGACCTTGTTGGGGTTGACCTCGGTCTTGCCCACAAACGTCACCCCTTCCTCGATGGCCAGCTTGGTGGCGCGGATGTCCCCGAACAATTCCGTCTTGGCTTTGATGTCAATCTTTTCCTTGGCGGTGATGTTGCCGTTGACTTTGCCGCGCACGACGACGTTGGTGGCATTGATGTTGCCGTTAATGATCGCCCCGTCGCCCAGATTCAAGGTGCCGTCGGTGTGGATTTCGCCGTCCAGTTTGCCGTCAAAGGTCAGTTCGCCGGAGAATTTGATGTTGCCTTTGATTTCAACGTCCGAATTCATCACGTTTTTCGACGCAATTCCAGTTGTGCTCATAATTTTCTTCGTTGTTTGTTTTGGATGCCCGAGCTTGTTGTAACTCCAACATGACCAGGCGTCAAAACGTTTGTTGGAGAATCGCTGCGAAAATTCCGCCCGGTTTCGCGCTTTAGAATTTTTGCTTCCAAGAGGCGTTCGGCGCGTGTAGTTGTTGGCCTGTTCCCTGTGACCACCAACCAACCCCCGCCCAAAAATCCGCCGGCCCGGTTGACTTCGCTCGACGCCTACCGCGGCTTCGTCATGTTTCTGATGATGGCCGAGGTGCTGCGCTGCTGCCGGGTCGCGGCGGCACTGCCGGAGAGCGGCCTCTGGAAATTCCTGTGTCACCACCAGTCGCACGTCGAATGGATCGGCTGCTCTTTGCACGACTTGATTCAGCCGTCGTTCTCGTTCATGGTGGGTGTGGCGCTGCCGTTTTCGATCGCCAGCCGGAGCGCCAGGGGCCAGTCGCGAGGACGAATGACGCTTCACGCCTTCGGGCGGGCGCTGGCGCTGATTCTGCTCGGCGTCTTTCTCCGCTCCACCGGCAGTTCACAGACCTATTGGACCTTCGAAGACACGCTCACACAAATCGGCCTTGGATACGGTGTCCTGTTCGTTCTCGGCTTCCGGCCCATGCGCGACCAGTGGATTGCGCTGGCGCTGATTCTGATGGGTTATTGGGCCGCCTTCGCGCTTCATCCGGTCCCGCGGGATTTTGACTACCCGACGGTCGGCGTTTCGGCAGAATGGCTGAAGGATTTTGGCCAGACCGGTTTCGCCGCGCACTGGAACAAAAACAGCAACCTGGCGTGGGCGTTCGACACCTGGTTCCTGAACCTGTTTCCGCGCGAGCGCCCGTTTGGGTTCAATGGCGGCGGTTATGCGACGCTGAGTTTCATTCCAACGCTGGGAACGATGATCCTCGGCCTGGTGGCGGGTGAGGTCATTCGCAGCGAGAGAGCGCCCACAGCCAAAATCCAATGGCTGCTGATCGCGGGCCTCGCCGCCCTTGTGTCGGGCGCGGTGATCGGCTGGCTCGGCATCTGTCCCGTCGTGAAACGCATCTGGACTCCGAGCTGGACCCTTTACAGCGGCGGCTGGTGCTTCCTCTTATTGGCCGGCTTTTACATGGTGATCGACTTCTTTGGCCTCAAGTTCTGGGCGTTTCCATGGGTTGTCATCGGCATGAACTCGATCGCGGCCTATTGCGTCGCGCATCTGTTTGAAGGCTTCGTACTCAAGAATCTCAAGACCCACCTCGGGCAGAACGCCTTCAAGATTTCAGGCGATGCCTGTGAACCGTTCCTGCACGGCGCGGCCGTGTTGCTCGTGCTCTGGTTGATGTTGTTCTGGATGTATCGCCGGAAAATTTTCCTGCGCATCTAGTGCTGTTGTGCCACCGGCCAGGCTGGAAACAACAGCGCCCCCTTACCCTGCCCTCTCCCCATCGGATAGGGAGAGCAGGCCGAAGGCCGGGTGAGGGGAAACAATCCGGCAGCCGGAAAAACAATTTGCAGAAAGGATGAGCCGGGATACTTTATAGCATGAACACTCCAGACTGTATTTCCAGCCGCCGTTTTGGTTCGATCCCTGTCCCGTTGGGTTTCCTTGCGTCCTTGTTGGTCGGGCTTTCCCTGGTCACCGGTTCGGTGCTTGCCGGCGATGAAACCGGAGCAAAAAAGGAGACGAAAAAAGAAGCCGTAACGAAGCCGGCAAAGAAAGCGGATGAAACCGTCGTCGTCACCGGCTCGCTCATTCCGCAAAAAATGAAGGCCCGCCGCCTTCCGGCGACCACGTCGCCCGTGGTAATCATCAGCAGGCAGGACATCGAACGCAGCGGCGCGACGACAGTGGCGCAAGCGCTCAGAATGCAGGGTCTGGGCCGATAAGAACTTTCTCCGCTTCAGCGTCACCTGTTCCGCACGAAAAGCTTTCCGGGGAGTTGCTTGATCAGCCGCTTCATTTCCAGGCTGAGCAGCGTCACGGAGACTGCTGAAGCCGGCAATCCGCTCCGGCGAATGACCTCGTCCATCGCCGACTCCTCGGTGCTCAACACCTCGTAAATCTTCTGTTCGTTCCCGGACAAACCCAGCGCGGGCAGCGCGCCGCTTTCGGCCGGTGACGGCGGACGATTGCCTGCTGGAAACAAATATTCAAACTCGCTTAGAATGTCTTCCGCGCCCTCGCACAGCTTCGCCCCTTTTTTGATCAGGTCGTGGCAGCCTTTGCTTTGCGGCGAATCAATCCGGCCCGGCACGGCGAACAGTTGACGGCCATTGTCGATGGCCATGCCCGCGGTGATCAGCGCGCCGCTGGTGAGATTGGCTTCGACCACGACGGTTCCGATCGTCATCCCGGCCACGATGCGATTGCGGATCGGAAACGATTGTTTGTCGGCTTTTCGATTGAACGGGAACTGCGTCATCACCGCGCCGCCGGCCGCAATTCGCTCGAACAATTCAACGTTCTCCGGTGGAAAAACGATGTTAATGCCGTTGCCCAGCACGGCCACGGTGCGGCCCCTGGCGCTGAGCGCGCCCTGATGCGCGGCAGTGTCGATGCCCCGCGCGCCGCCGCTGACGAGAGTCACGCCGAGATACGCGAGCTGATACGCCAGTTTCCGAGCCGTTTCCAACCCATAGTGAGTCGTGCGCCTCGAGCCGACCATCGCGATGGCATTCTTGTCCTTCGCCGTCAGTCGGCCTTTGACGTAGAGCACGATGGGCGGATCGTAAATCTGGCGCAGCAGTTCGGGGTACTGCTCATCGTTCTGGGTCAGAATGTGGCAGCCGAATTCCTGAATCCGTTTCAACTCGCCTTTCAGGTCCAACGACTTCTCCCAGTTCACAATCGCCTCGGCGGTTTCTTCGCCGATGCCGCGCACCTGGAGCAATCGTAGTTTGGAAGCGTGCAAAATGGATGGCGCATCGCCGAAATGCTCCAGCAACTGCCGCACGCGGACCGGCCCGACATGCTCAATCATGTTCAAAGCGACCAGCGCTTCCCTGGAATCCATGCGCACGGAATACCGAAGATTTTCGCGGGCATCAAGCCGAGATCACCATTGCTTTTTGCCCACCGGGCCGTTTAGCCTTGCGCGTGGTTCGCCTGGCTCTATTCGACATTGACGGGACGCTGATTTACACCGGCGGCGCAGGCGTAAAGGCGTTTGGCCACGCCTTTGAATCCGAGTTCAGAATTCCCAACGGCGCCGCCCGGATCAGTTTCTCCGGACGCACGGACACCGGCATCGCCCGCGAAATGTTCCTGCACCACGGCGTCGAGCCATCACGAGAGAATCTCCGCGCCTTCTTCGACTCCTACGTCTTCTGGCTCGACTACCTGCTGACGCAGACGAGGGGTGGTGTTTTCGCCGGCGTCTGGGAATTCATTCATCAACTGCACGCGCTGCCCCAACCGCCGGCGATTGGCCTGTTGACCGGCAACATTCGGCTCGGCGCGGAAATCAAACTCCGCCACTTCGAGCTTTGGGAGATTTTCCAGACCGGCGCGTTTGCTGACGACCAGGAAGACCGCAACCAAATCGCCGCCATCGCCAGACAACGCGGAAGTCAGTTGTTGAACGGCCCTCTGCGCGGCGAACAAATCCTTGTCATCGGCGACACAGCGCACGATATCCAATGCGCCCGACACATTGGCGCGAAGGCGCTCGCCGTGGCAACCGGCGGCGTGAAGTCTGAAGAATTGAAGGAACATCGGCCGGACTGGCTGGTGGAGAATTTGACGAAGGTAAGGGCGGAGGAGGTTTGCTCGTAGCCGCAACCTTCGGGCTGCGATGAAATTCGTAGATTGGCATGGCGCCAGGCGCAGTCGTGCGCTGAGAGAATCTCAAGCCGTCGGGATTTGTTTGAAAGACTGCAGGGGCCGCCCGCCACAATCAGCGCAACGTCCTTCGCGCATCACGAACTGCGCGCCGCAACGCGGGCAGTAGGATTGGTTGGCCGGTTCGTCCGGTCTGCGTGGCGCGGTCAAATCCTCCGGCCTGAGACCTGCGCACTGGATGAATTTCTCGACCGCCTCCCGCACCGCTGTCCTGAACCCGCGTTCAACGGCGACCGCCGCCTCGTCAGAGGTTGGGCAAACGGGAAAAAGCGGATACCGCAGATCGAGCAGGACTTGTCGCGCAAAATGTTCGAAGCTGTCGGACGGACACAACACCTGAGCGATTGCCAGTGGATGGAACTGTTCCAGCAGGTGCCGGGCGAGAATGTCAGGCGCGCGGATGGCTGTGGGCAGGAGCGCTATTGTAATCGTCTGCGGCAGCATGCCACCCAGCAGCCATAACCCCAACCGCCCAAAGCCGAATCGCCAGACAAAAGGCACGACCACGAAAAACAGGTAAAAGAACAGCGCGTTGGACAAAATGCGAATCGGTCCGGCGCGCGACCCGCAGTCGCGAAGAATCCCGGCGATGTTTCCGGCGTTCAGGCTGTCGCGAATCAGTCCCTTGATGGCTTCAGCGCGCTCGGGTTTCGGCAGTTTCCGGAGACGGCGCAGCCCGTCAGCCAGATGCCGCGCGGAGAAGGCTGAAATCGACTTGAGAAAAATCTCGCCGTTCACCAGCACGTTGCGACCTTCCACGGCGACATCGCGGATATCCTCAAAGCGAAGGCACCCGGCCGTTTGCGACGGACGGCCGGCGGGGTTGAGGCAAGTGGATGAATAAGCGAAGGCTGCGTCCGGCGACAGGGACAAAGGGAACGGTTGGGCGACGAAGACGGTGCCGAGCGGCGGCAGTGGGTTGGCCGGCAGCAGACCGCCGCGTGGATTCGCCAGAAGCCCGCCGGGATGGAGAATCCGATAGTTCTTTCCCCACCAGCGTCGGAAGGCCAGCGCGCCGCGGCGCACCCAAACCATGCACTCGCTCAAATAAATGAGCGCGAGGACCAGCAGCAGGCTTTCCAATTCCCCCATGCTGCACGGCGGCCGGACTTACTGCGGCGTTTCGCGAGTCTTCCGCCCACCGGTAATCAACCGTTTGAACCAGGCGACAACGGCGGCGACGGCCAGCACGACCAGCTTCCATCCTTTCTTAAAAAGCACGATGAGACTGGCGAACAGCCCGGTCTTCACCGCGACCGCGGCTGCGCCGCCGGTGATTAACGCGGCGAGACCGTATTTGGCGAGCTTGTCGCCCTGGTGATATTCGGCGTAGCGCTCGCCCGCCTTGTACGAGTAATCCTTCAGGACGGTTTGATAAGCGGGCATGGCGGTGTTCAGCTTCTCCGGATCAATAACAAGATTGACCTCCATCACGCCTTTGCGTCCGAGAAGGCGGGTGTTGTAGTTGATGACAGGGTGTCCTTCGCTTTCCGCGCGGATGGCCCATTCGAGGTTGTGGGTTTGTTCGTTGTAATGTGGCGGTATTTCCCACCCGGTGATATGGAGCGGCGCCGCGCCCATTTTCTCCCGAAACTGGTTCGCCTGTTCCGTGCCCGCTTTGATCGACTTCAGCAATTTCTCGGCGTTGAGCTTGTCTTTGTCGTCGTCCTTGACGTAGCCCACGTCGGAAAATTCAAACACGACAAACCAGGCCAGTGAAGTGGGCGCCAGAAAGCCAAGTTCGCTGCCAGAGGTCGGATTACCCATGGCTTCGAGCAGTTGTCGGGTTTCTTTTGCCCCGGTGAAAACAAAGCCTTCGGGCACCTGAATCTCGGCAAGGCTTTTCAAGTCCGCCCTGGCGGGGCCCTTGATCCAGTTCAACCGCTTAAGCAGCGATTCGGACGTGTCGGAGGCCGGCTCATCAGCGGCGCGGATCAAGGAGATCGCGAGGCACAAACTGAATGCCAGCAAAGGAAGGAGCTTAAGTTTGGGCATATTGTCTTTCTAAGGCGTCTGACCTCGGCTGGAACCCGTCACCACCCTGGTCATCTGGTCTCGCCTGTAACTTTCCCCGTCCCCCGCGCTTAAAGCACGAATGGTGCCGACGCGTCAAGACCTTAAACTTTCGGCAACGTTGCGAACACTCGCGGTACGTCCTCCCCGGCAACTCACTCTTTCGGCTTGAGCCCGCGCAGGTGTTCGTCAAACCAATCGGCAAACATCTTCATGTCGTCACCCATTTCCTTCCAGCCGTGGTCTTTGCCTTCGCGAACCACCAGCCTGAAGGGCGCGCGCGCCTCCTCGCAGCGGTTCTTGAACATCTCCGCCTGGTAAATCGGCACCAGCTTGTCGGCGTCGCCGTGAATCACCAGCGTCGGCGGCATGTTAGACGCAACGAAGTTGATCGGCGAAATCTCTTTGCCCAGCGCCTCGCGGCCCTCCTCCGTGTCCGAACGCGGCCACCGGGCCAATCCCCACTTCATTGTCGTTGGGTTTCGACCAGTTCAAAAAATCGGTCGGCGGAAAGAAACAGGCGACTGCCTGGACCGCGCTGCTCTCGCGATCCACCGGGTCTTTGGCCTCCGTCTCGCCCGGTCCGCCCTGGGTCCCCATCGTGAGCGACAAATGACCGCCGGCGCTGGCCCCGGTGATGCCGAGCTCGCCCGGGTTCACGCCGTATTTCGCTGCATTGTGTCGCACGAACCGCACGGCACGATGGATGTCCTGCTCAATTTCCGGGATGGTGAATTTCGGCTGCGAACCGTGCACGACCGCGAACACGGTGTAGCCGCGGTCGAGCAGCGCGCGATAAAAACCGGGATTGATCCCGTCGTGGCTGGAAAAAAAACCGCCGCTGACCATGAACAGAATGCCGAAGCCGTTCGGCTTCTCCGGCTGGAACACATCCAACGTCAGCGCCGTGCCGAATTTTCGGCTGTAGATCACATCTTCGGTTCGCCGGAGACCGGTTTGAGCTTGTGACTCGGCTGACGCCGTTCCAGCCAGAAGAACGAGCAGTCCGATTAAAAGAAGTTTTCTCATGGAATTGGGCGCGTATTCTACGTCCGCCAGCGGCTTTCACAAGCTCGTTTCAAGGAAATAAAAATCTGGCCAATGAACGGCACGATGTGTTACCGGTCAGAATCGAAAGACTGAACGGGCCGACGCACGGGGATTACACCTTCGATGACAGTGCGGGGCAACCTGAAGGTTGGACTCCAACCGAAACCGCACTCCGAGCGGGTTGGAGTTCACGTTTCAGCGTGTCCCGGACCAAAAGGGAATCA
>QHPW01000266.1 GCA_003219675.1 Verrucomicrobiota bacterium | reverse complement strand
TTCTTCAAAGACGAGCCGCCGGGATCGCCGGAGGCTCGTCGTCAATATGCCCGCGAAGTGTTGCGTCGCTTCGCCAGGAGGGCGTTTCGGCGGCCGGTGGATGATCCGACACTGGACCGGCTCGTCCGGATCGCTGAAGACGCTTACAGCACGCCGGGCAAGCGTTTCGAAGAAGGCGTGGCGCGGGCGATGGTCGCGGTGCTGGCTTCGCCGCGTTTCCTGTTCCGCGTGGAGGAGATTGAGCAGGGCATTGCTGGGAAGGCCTACCCTTTGATTGACGAACACGCTTTGGCCTCGCGGCTCTCCTATTTCCTTTGGTCCACCCTGCCGGATGAGGAGTTGTTCCGGCTCGCCGACCGCCACGAACTGCGAGTGAATCTTGCGGCCCAGGTCGGACGGATGCTTGCGGATGAGCGTGCGAACCAGCTGGTCCAGAATTTCACCGGACAATGGCTCCAGGTGCGCGACGTGGACGGGATCAACATCAACGCGCAGGAGGTCCTTGCCAGGGACGGCGGAGAAGACAAGGAGCTTGAGAGGATACGACAACGCTTTCGCGAGCTGCAGGCGATTCCCGAAGAGCAACTGACTCCGGAGCAGAAGCGCGAGCGGGAACAGTTGGCGGAACGGCGACGCCAGCGATTCAGCCGGCCGGCCGTCGAGCTGGACGGCCCGTTGCGCCACGCCATGCGCGAGGAGACGGAGATGTTTTTCCGCGCCCTGCTGCGTGAAGATCGCAGCGTGATGGAACTGATCGACAGCGACTACACTTTCCTGAACGAAAGGCTCGCCCGCCACTACGGCATCCCCGAGGTCAGCGGGAACGAGATGCGGCGCGTCGCGCTGCCGGAGAGCAGCCCGCGCGGAGGATTGCTCACGCAGGGTTCCGTGTTGGTGGTCACTTCGAACCCGACGCGAACATCGCCGGTGAAGCGCGGACTGTTCGTTCTGGACAACATCCTTGGGATGCCTCCGCCGCCCCCGCTGCCGGACGTTCCTTTGCTGGAACAGTCGGAGAAGGAATTCAAAGACCGCGAGCCGACTCTGCGGGAGGTTTTGGAGCTGCACCGGAACAAACCGCTGTGCAGCTCCTGCCATAACCGCATGGATCCCCTGGGACTTGCCCTCGAAAACTTCAACGCCCTCGGCATGTGGCGCGAGAAGGAAAGAGGCCAGCCGATCGAGTCCTCCGGACGTTTGATCACCGGCGAATCCTTCAACGGCATTCGGGAGTTGAAGCAGATTTTGAAGGAAAAGCATCGTCGCGATTTTTACGCCTGCCTGACCGGGAAACTGCTCACCTACGCCCTGGGCCGCGGCGTCGAGTATTACGACGTGGAGACCGTGGATGCGATCGTCGAGCGGCTCGAGAAGCAGGAGGGCCGAATCTCGGCTCTGTTGATGGGCATTGTGGAATCTGCGCCCTTTCAAAAACGACGGAATGCTGCTACAGTAACGACCGATACACCGAATCGCCCTGTGGAACCCAACGTTCAAGCGCGCTTAAAGCCATGAAAACGAACCGACCGTCCCCGGCCCTCGAGGCCCAACGCCGTGCCCTTCTCAGCCGCCGCCATTTCCTTCGTGGTCTCGGCGCGTGTCTGGCCCTTCCTGCGCTTGAATCGCTGCACCCGGCCGAATTGCTCGCCGCAGACGCCAAAGCGGCTGGCCGGTTGGCCGCCTCGGCGACGGGCGCGCCTTTGCGCATGGCTTTTGTTTACTTCCCGAACGGAGCCATCCAGTCCTCGTGGTGGCCCAATGGAGAAGGCAAGGACTTTGAGCTTGCGGCCACGATGCAGCCATTGGCCCCGGTGAAAAATCAAATCCAGATTCTGGGTGGTCTGGACCACATCAACGCGACTCCAGGGCCGGATGGCGCCGGCGACCACGCGCGCGCCAGCGGCACGTTTCTCACCGGCGTTCGCGTTAAAAAAACCGCGGGCGCGGACATCCACGCCGGCATTTCCATCGATCAGGTCATGGCGAACCAGATCGGTCATCTGACCCGCTTTCCTTCGCTGGAACTGACCTGCGACGCGGTGCGGAAATCCGGGAATTGCGATTCCGGCTATTCCTGCGCGTATCAATACAACCTCGCCTGGCGCTCTCCCTCTCAGCCCGTGGCGCCGGAGCCAAACCCGCGTCTTCTATTCGAGCGGCTGTTTGGCGCCGGAACGCACGGCGAGCGAAAAGAGAGTCTGGTGCGCCGCCAACAGCAGCAACGGTCGGTTCTCGATTTCGTGATGGACGACGCGCGCGCCCTTCAGCGGCAACTGAACTCACGCGACAAGGAAAAACTCGACGAGTATCTCGGCAGCGTGCGGGAGATCGAGCAGCGCATCACCAGGGCGGAACGATTCGATGCGGTCCCGGATCCGACTGTTGAGACACCGGCGGGTATTCCCGCGAGCTTCGACGACTACATCCAGGTCATGTTTGACATGATGATCCTGGCGTTCCAGACCGATTCCACCCGTATCGCCACCTTTCTGCTCGCCAACGAAGGCAGCAACCGTCCCTTCCCGGAAATCGGCATCGCGGAAGGCCATCACTACCTCACGCATCATCGCAACAAACAGGACATGATGGACAAAGTGGCGGAGATCGACCTCTGGTACATGAAACATTTTGCCAGGTTCCTCCAGAAGATGGACCAGACGAAAGACGTGGATGGAAAATCTTTGTTGCACAACTCGATGATCGTCTACGGCAGCGGCAATGCCGACGGCAACCGCCATACGCATGTCAACCTGCCTGTCATTCTGGCCGGCGCCGGCGGCGGGGCATTGAACACGGGCCGTTTCAACCGGTTTTCGCCCACACCCATGAGCAACCTGTTGCTCAGCATGGCGGACCGGATGGGAGCGACCGGTGTCGAACGATTGGGCGATTCCACCGGACGACTCGATGCGATTTGACGGTGCGTCCTTTTGATGCGACACGGGGCGACTCGAAGCAGGTGGTTTCGATGCCGGGTTGCTCTTCAGCACGCGGCGGGTCTCTGCTCGTGGTGATGAGCAGGATTGTAACCTTGGCGTGCCGTCCGGCGTCTTGACCTTGGTCGTCTCAGCGTTTGCTCGCGGACCGCACACTCTGGAACGACGACAGACCAAAACCTAACCAAACCGCATATGAAATGTACCCAGCATTCCTTATGCGCAGTCCTTGCGCTCACGGCCGCATCCCTGGCGCAGGCGCAGGACAAAAAGGCCGATCCGAACGGTACGTGGACCTGGACCTCCCCCGGCCGAAACGGCGGCCCCGACCGGAAAAGCACTCTCAAACTGAAGGTCGAGGGCGATAAACTGACCGGCACCCTGACGGCCCCGGGTCGCGGGGGTCAGAGTAGCGATGCTGCCATCGCCGATGGCAAACTAAAGGGGGATGAGGTCTCGTTCACCGTGACGCGCGAGTTCAATGGGAACAAGTTCACCGCCAAATACAATGGCAAGATCAGCGGTGATTCGATCAAGGGCAAAATCGAAACTGAGCGAAACGGCCAAAGCAATTCACGTGATTGGGAAGCCAAGCGCGAAGCGGAAAAGAAATAGATCGCTGCCAAGGAATTCATTCCTGCGAGGTCGTGTAGGTCAGATCATCGAAATAGACCCGCTGGCCATTGCCATCGTGGTGCGTAGTGATAAGGCCAAAACGGTCGAAGTGCGCTCCGTTCGTTTTGTGGCCCGGGTCCAGTTCCAGTCGCGCGGTGTTGCCGTCCAGCGTGACAGCGATTTGTCCGCGGCCGTTCACCGCGCCGGGATCGTACTCAAGGCTCCACACGTGCGCGCTGCCATCAGGGTGGAGGTACGGCCCGCTATCCACGGCTTTTTCCGGAGCGCCGTGGATGCGGTAAACGGGTGTGAAGAAGAAACCTTCCCGGCTCGGCCCGCCGATCCTCACTCCAAGGAAATCGGGGGGCGCGTTGAATGCATCTGACCCGCCGCTGTCGAGGCTGTGCTGCGAGTGGAAAAAACCGATCAGGGTATCGCTGTCTGAGACCGCCCGGCACAGGGCAACCTTTCCAGAGGCTCGCAGGGAGCCATTCAGATCGAGCACGCCCAGGCGGTCGCCATAGTAAGCCATCAGGTTGGTGAAGCGGCCATCCCCGCGAAAGATCAGCCCACCCAGTTCACCCGGGCTTTTGCCGCCGGCGAACTGGGTCTTGCTGAAACCGAAGTCAAACCACGGACGAACGTCGAAGGTCGTATAAGTGCGTCGATTACCCAGCCCTTCCCAGCGCGGGTCGTCGTCGAAACGGTCCGCCGCTCCATTGACGATCACGTCATCCAACCAAAGCTCTCCGCCGCCGTCGTAGTGTTTCAAGACGTTGAGGAGGCCAAAACGATCAAATCTGGCGCCGTCGGATTTGTGACCCGGCTCGAGGTTTACGACCAGCTCCTCGTCATCGAGTCGCCCGGTGATGGAGCCGTTGCCGCCGCCGGCGGCAGGATCGTATCGCAGCGACCATGATGAGTGGACTGTGTCGCCGCTTTTGAACCGCTTGATGAGCCTTTTGCCTGTCGTCGATTCCGTTGTTCCAAATTCTCCCGCGCCGGCGCGCCACTTCTGCGTGGCATATTCCAGGTAGGCGTAGAAGACCTGGCCACGACCATAGACCCGCAGCGCGACAGTGTTCGGCGTGCGCCATTCGTTCAGTGTCGCGGCGTGAAAGAACCCGATCAATGCGTTGCATTGGCGCCCTTCGCATGCCAGCCTTCCGGAAGCGGAGAGTGTGCGCTCCAGGGTGCAGGGCGTGATGGCTTTCGCGTAATAGGCGGGTTCTGCCGCGGGTTGAATAAAACCGCCGATCTCACCTTTGGCGCCACAATGCTCGGTAGTGCCGCTGAAACCAAAGTCCTGTTTGACTTCCCTGCCTGCGCGCGGCGCAAACCGACAATTGTGCGCGTCCCAATGCGGATCATCGTCGAACCTCTCTGTGTGTACAGCAGCCATCGCGGCGATTGAAGTCACGCCGAGAAGATGGGCAATCACTGGGCTGAAAAAGTTCACGCCAAATAATGAACCGACGGATCCGATTTGATCGTGCCTTTAAAGGAGGGCCTTGACCAGGTATTCCCAGCCGGTGACTTCGAGGCGCCGTTGTTTGAAGTGATGTTCGAGCAGGGTGTCGATCCATTCTCGCGTCGTTCTGACGAACCCCAGATCGAGGAACGCTGTCCCATTTTCCACCTGAAGCATGTATCCGCGGATGTTTACCTCCACAGGAGCCGGTTCTCCTTTCAGATCCAGTCGCAGGCTGATGGTCTTGTTTTTCGAATCAACCGATACCGCGGTCATGCGCCCGATCCTTTTGAATTTCAGGTTCAGGCACCGTCGGACGGCGTCGAGCAGACGGGCGGCCGCTGAATCGGCAAATCCGCCGCCGTTGCCGCTCCGGGCGAAAAACGCCTCGGAACGAAGCTTCACCAGCCGCCGGTAGCGTTCCTCGCTCTTCTGCAACGCCTCCTGCGCCTGCTTGCGTTCGGTCACGTCGCGCGTCACCAGAGCGAAGCCGCGCAGTTCTCCCCGGTGGTCGTACGAAGTCGAGATGACCGCGTTGGCCCAGAACTGGGCGCCATCCTTGCGCACCCGCCAGCCTTCTTCCTCCAATCGCCCATAGGCCTTCGCCAACTCCAGAGACTTCTCCGGCTTGCCATCGATGATCTCGTCGGCCGAGTAGAAACAGGAGAAATGGCGTCCGATGATTTCGCCGGACCCATAGCCATGAACGAACTCGGCGCCGGTGTTCCAACTGGTGATGTGTCCCTGGAGATCGAGCATGATGATGGCGTAGTCCTTCACGCCTTCCACCAGCGCGCGAAAACGCTCCTCGCTTTCCCGCAACGCCTGCTCGGCTTCCTGGCGACGCGCCCGTTCCTCCACCAGGCGCAACGCCCTCTGCACGGCGGGGACCAGGTTGGGTAGCCTGTCCTTCAGAACGTAATCGGTGGCGCCGCTTCTAAACGTTTCCGCTGCCATTTCCTCGCCTTGCGAACCGGTCACGAAAATGAACGGAACGTCCGGGCACTGGTTCCGGGCAATGGCCAACGCCGCGAAACCATGGAACGCCGGAAGACCGTGATCGGACAAAATCAGGTCGGGACGACTATGCTGAAGTTCCCGGACAAAATCCTCGCGCGTGTCCACGCGTTTGCAGCGAAAGTCCAGACCGCTCTTGCGCAATTCCCGATTGATCAACACCAGGTCGTCCGCTTCGTCTTCCAGAACCAGGATGCGCAATTCTTTGCTCACAACTGATGGCACAGTTAAGCTGCCATCGCCGAGTTTATCGATTGTGCTGCCCCGCCGGAAATGGGGTGAATACCTGATGTCCGTATCCACACGCGCATGGCCAAACGCGACGCTGTAGCTATACAGATGCGCTACGGAAAACCAAGCCCGGCGGATAAATGGTCAAAGAGCCCGCGCCTCTAAGGGGGTCAGTCGTAGGGTCAGTCCCGGCTATTGCTTTGCCCTTGTTCCTTGGAGCGTTCACACAACCTCAATTCGTCACGGAGACATTCTGCCACTGATTGGAATTGCCGCAGCGAAAACAGCGAAGCAGGAGCACACCGGGTGCCCCCTGCCAGTCGATGGATGAGCAGCATACCGGACAATGCGATGCTCCCATCTTCACAACGGATTCTGTCACTCGTTCAACTTCGTGCGCCGTCCACGGGCGGAAGCGGTGCCGCTGCGGATCGTCGCCGCGCCGAAGTTCCTTTCGCTTGCCGCAGACCGCGCACTCGGCGTCCAAGCTATAATCGCCGCCGTGAAGCTTTTGCAGTTTCAATTTGAGCGGCCCGTTATCGTCAGGGCATCTGACAACTCCATTTTGCCAAAACTGCTCCACGATCTGATACTTTTGTTCTGTTGACCAGGACATCATTCAATTTGGAATTGTTACTCCCAACCCCCGTTCGTGTGGGAATTGCGAACTGCACCGTTGGACTGAAAACAAGGTGCGCCTGTTCAATTTTATGCGGGTCTACGGTTGAACTTGACGAGATCAACTTCCTCACCGTGGTTGCTCACCACGACCTTCCCCTTCGGATGATCGTTGCCGACTGACCAACTAATCAGTCTGATCGCAGTCAGCGCCAATGACATCTGGTGTCCGTCCGCTTCGCTTGCGCCGCGGGCGACTGGCGCAATTGCTTTTCGATGCAGTCAACGACCTCCTGGAAATCAACCGGTTTCGCGATGAAGGGAAGGCCGCCAATCCGTCCCTGGTGGGAACTGATCTCGTTTCTCTTGACCGCCGCTGTCAGGAAAACGATCGGCGTGCCTTTCAATTTCGCGCTGGCATGGATATGCGTGGCCACTTCTCCCCCGTCCATGCACGGCATCATGACGTCCAGGAGGATCAGGTCCGGCAGGAATTCGCTGGCGACCGCGAGCGCCTGAGCGGGATCGTTAACGGCTTCGGCGGTATATCTGCCGGTATGATGCAAGTTCAGTTTGAGCAGTCGTGTAAAACTGGCTTCGTCATCGATGATCAATACGCGTTTTTTTGCAGTCATCATAGGTTTTTCCTTCGGTTAATGGGGCGATGTTCTAGCACAGAAATTCATGACGGTTTGCCGTTCGCTCCCGCGAAGGGGCATCGGTTATTCCATCAACAAAACTCGAAACGCACTTGCCGGTCGAGGGGATGATGGGTCTCGCGGGCGGCGCTTTGGTCAGGCGCCGTTCAGTTTGGTCGATGTCTTCCTCCACACTCGCCGGCTTCGCGAGGAAAGGATACCCTCTGATAACGCCCTCTTGTTCTTTCACCTTTGTCTTGCTCACCGCAGCCGTAAAAAACACAATCGGCGTCGCCTTCAAGACGGCATCGGCGCGAAGGCGCGCGGCTACATCGCCGCCAAACACGCGCGGCATCACCACATCCAACAAGACCAGGTCCGGCCGAAACTCCCGCGCGGCGGTCAAGGCGTCTTCCGGCCAGTTCTCCACGCGGACTTCGTAATCGTTGGTTTGTTCGAGATTCAGTTTGAGCAGCCGTGTAAAGCTGATTTCATCGTCCACCACCAGAATTCGTTTCTTGTTCATGCTATCCTCCGTTTTCCGCTTTCAGCATCAGCGTGACCTGCACTCCGCCTTTGGAGGCAGGCTTGATGTCCATGGTTCCGCCATGCAAATCGATGATCTGTTTTGTGACCGGCAGACCCAGCCCCGTTCCGACTCCGGTTGGTTTGGTCGTAAAGAAGGGCTCAAAAATTCTCGGCAGTTTTTCCTCGGGAATGCCAACACCAGTGTCCCGGATTTGAGCCATCACGACGGTATCGCCGACGCTCAAGCGGCCTTGAGTGCTCCGGTCCGGCAGAGGCGTGTCGTACAGGCATTTCACCGAGGTCGTGACGGTGAGAGTGCCGCCCTGAGACATGGCCTGGATGGCGTTCATGAACAGGTTGATGAAGACCTGTTCCATCCTGGCCTTATCCAATCGGACCCGAGGCAAATCCGGGGCCAACTGTCGCGCGAGGGATATGCGTGAGCGGGTCAGTTCATAGGACACGCCTGCGAGCTGCCCGCGGTATCCTACGGCAGCCCGACGAGTTTCTGAAATTCAGGGAGACTCCGAAGCGCGACGAAACTTTGGTTGGTGACAGCGTTTTTTCGCAGGTCCGGCGCCGTCGGCTGTTTGCCGAGCCGTTGAGCGCTTAATTCCAGCGCCTTGCTCAGCGCCGCCAGGGCTTCCCTGGTTTTTCCAAGGAGCGCCTGCGTGGAGGCGAGGTCGTACCAGGCCTCCGGCCAGGACGCCTGCCAGCTTCGCCCCCTGCGCGAGTTGGGCGTACGCCTTCGCCACGGCCAGCAGAGCGTTTGCATCCGCCTGCGGACTGTCCGCCAACTGATCCAGAATGTGAAACGCGGCGCTTGTCTGATGCATTTGCAGGTAAACTGAAGCCAGCTCGAATGCGACCTTGCCGTCGCCGGGATTGGTCTGGAACTGCTGCTCCAACTGGGAAAGTTTTGGCTGATTCTGCATGAACTGGGTCTGGATCGGGCCCTGCTGTTTTGCTCCTTTGAGCTGGTTCGACCAGGATTGAAGCGTCACGTTATCATGGTCGAACCTCAAGGCGGTCTCCACGATTCGTTCGGCGTCTTCGAGCCGTCCGACGGTGGCCAACAGCGAGGTGTAACGGAACACCGCCTCCGGGCTGAACGGACAAAAGGCGAAAGCCTGGCGGAACGCGAAATCCGCCTCCTTGAACATGCGCTCCTTTTCCGCCGTCGTCTTGGCGTAGGTATAGCGCCAGGTGTAGATGCCGCCGATCGAGCTGCGCAGCTTCGAAAATGACTTTTGCGCCTGGTCGTCACGGATGAATTTGCGGTCTCCATTGAAGCCTTTGTAATCCTTGCGTTCGTTCACGCGCTGCGCGAAGTCGCAAATGTCCTTCACCGACGTGTCGTAGGTGATCCAGTTGCCGATCAGCCGCTGGGAGTATTGGCTCCAGAACTCGTGGTCCCGCTTCACCATCTCCTCCGTGACCTCCGGCAGTGGCTGGCGGTTGATCTTCATGATGATGCCGTAGGGCTCCAGATACGGATACATCCAGTCGAGGGGAAAGCTTTCCTCGACGTAGAATTCATTGGTGGGGTTTTTGTCAAAGATGACTTTGGTCAACAGTCCGTTGATCGACATGACTGCCACCTGGCCTTGCACCGTCACCCGGTTATCCACAATTCTCACGTCTTCGCCCGGCTTGAGCTGGTTCAACTGCAGGCGGCGTTGGGCGTCTATCATGTACTCGTTGAACACCTGCTCGTGATCGCCCGGACTGGGCGTAATAATCTCCCTGGGCGGATAGACGCCCTGGTCACGGCGACGCTTCTCGATCCGGGCGCCGAGGTTGGTGAAATAACGGTCGAGCGGGGCGACCAACCGGGCGAAATAATTGGTGGAATGGCGTTCAAAGTCTGATTTGGAACGCAGCATGTCCTGGAAGAACGGCCGGTCCATCTGCGTGCTTCGATTGTAGTGAGCGCGGATGTACTCCAGATAGGTGCCGTCGGCGAGCGCGTTCTGGGTAATGATGTAAACGTCGCGGCGGTCGAAATTCGGATCGCGCGGCTTGCATCCGGGCGGGATGAAGCTTTCGCAGAAGATCATGTAGGTCGGACAAAAACGCCCGGGATCGGTACCACCGAAGAGAATCGTGTCCCGAGCCATCTCCGGATAGACCAGTTTCGCGTTCGCTCCCTTCATCGCCTCGGCCCGCTGCTGCGGGTCGTAACTCAGCTTGCCGCCCGGCCCGACAAACGGCGGCGTGAACATGTCATGTCCGAACCAATACCCGAACAAATGGCCGCGCTCTTCGTTGTCCGACCAGTGAGACAGAACGGATTTCGCCGGCATGACGGCGTAAATCAGGAGCAACCCCAACATGGGCGCGCGGGCGCGCGCGACAAGGAAAACAGCAATGGCGAAAGCCGCCAGCGCGACACTGAAAACCGCGGTTCCTCTGACCAGCCGATCATGACTGGCCTCCAAACCGAACACTCCCCGGCTGAGCAACGATTCCTTGTCCGACTGAAAGATGACCGTGGCGGTATAGATGGCGATGGCCGCCACCACGGCGCCGCCGCACCATCCGAAGGTGCGATACCGCGAATACTGCGTCGCCATCATCGCGCCAAACAGGGTCATTCCGTACCCAACGCAAAGCGAAATCATGACGTGCGATGCGGTAAAGAACACCCGGCTCATCTCTTTGCCCTGGCGGTCCGATGACGGATTGAGCAGCATCATCAGCAGCACCGCCAGCCCGAGGTACATGGCCACCAACCCGGCAAACCAGGCCTGCTCGCGTTTCTGCATCCGCGCGAAGAAAAAGAAAGGAACCAGCCCGATCAACAAATAAGCGAGATTGAATTCATCCACTGCCCCGTTCAGCAATATCCCCATCTGATCCACGAACCGACCCAGGCTGCTCGTGGGATGGGTCTGCTCATACTGGCCGCGCGTCAGCGCATGAAGAAAACCGTCCCAGGTCCGCGGATAGCCCCAGTTCAACGGCGGATTCGTCATCGAAGCCAGCGGCATGTAGAAATAAAACGCCGCGCCCAGCAGCCAGAGCCCCGCCAGTATGGCCACCGGGAAAACGAATGTCCCATATTTTTTCGACCGCATCAGGAACCAACCCGACGCCAGCACCGAGACCAGACCGACCAGATTGTGAACCACGAATACCGGCAGGTTCCTGTTGAACAACGTGGTTTTTCCGACCGCCGTGCTGAACAACGTGAGAATGTAAAACGCCATCAAACCCAGGACAACGTTTTGCCATTTCGCCCTCGGATCGGCGACGCTTTTGTCCCTGGACGTCAGCGAAGGGATCACAAAGGCAGCCAGCGCCCCGAAACCGGCCAGATGCGCGAGGGCCAGGCCGGAGGAGCGACTTTCGCCGATGTAAATAGCACCGGACTCGATCAGGACCAGGAATACCAGATACCCTGCTCCGACGCTCATCAAAATGTCGCGTCCAAGCGCCGCCCAGTCCTCGGTTCTCTTCATGGTTTTAGTTGCCAACCAGATCCAGGCTTTGATCGAGAGCACCCCGATGACGATGAAGATCACGAAGAGCGGGCGGTTGTTTTCGAATCCGGGCAGTTTGCCGTTGGCTTTCAGGACCATGCAGACCAGGAAAATGACGCCGTTGCCCAGGAACAAATCCCGTCCCAGCCTGGGTTGCGCCGCCGCGATGGCGACCTCGATACCCATTGCCGCGACGATCAGAGTCTGGTGGTTGGTGAAACAGACTCCGAACAGAAACAACGCCCAGTGGAGGTAGCGCTTTTGGTGCGGCGCATAAATCCAGCGCAACAAACAACAGAGCACGCCTACAAACGAGAGCAGGCTGAATGGATAAACCTCGACGATGACGGCCTGGCTCCACATGAATCCGTTGAATCCGATCAACATCCCCGACACGTAGCCGGCCAGCACGCACAACGCGTTTTCCCGGCGCCGGTCGATACCTTTGAACTCCTCGATCCCTTCGAGGATCATGCTGCTGCCGCGAGAGGCGATTAGAGCAATCAACCCGCACGCCAGCGCGCCGGACACGGCCGAAGCCAGCGCCACCCGCCAGGCAATGTTCGAGTAAGGAACCAATACCGTGAATAGCCAGGTGAAAATGGTCCACACCGGATAGCCCGGCGGATGCGGCACACCGGCGTAAAAGGAACCGGTGGCCAGCTCGCCGGAATCCTCCAACGTCAGGTCCGGGGCGAGCGTCAGGTAATAACCGATAAAGACCAGCAACGCGGTGAGGCCAAACGTGAGCCAGTCAATCCGGCGGAATAACGGAGGCGTGATCGGTTTGGCGGAGGTGGGTACAGTCTGCTTTGGAGCCGACCTGCCCTGCGCCTTCGCCGACCTCAATTTCTCTGTGCTCATCTTTTATCGCTTCAAATAATTCGTCCGGGATTGCGGAAAAGAGGGCATACTTGAATCGGAATGACCGTGGTTTGTCCATGCTAAAGTATCCGGCCGCACAGAGTTTCGTTCATTGACGAAGCTGCCCGGCAGGTAAGCGGCAAAACTGAGGTTGCTCAGCGTCACCGCCATCATGGGGACCTGATTGGACGATGACCCCAGCCGAGCCAGCTCGCCGTCGTGCTGCTTAAAGGTGAACAATAAAAGCAACAAACACACCGTCGCCGGCGCCAGCCAACTGAACGCCAATTGCCGGGCGCGGTCGGGGGCAACGGACTGCCCGAATACGCGCGCCTTAAGTCCCGCCGAAGGGCGGCGCGGCGTCCAGGATCGCAACTGCGTCTCCAATGGATTCCAGTCGATCATAGGTCTCTCCTATCAAACAAGCTCTCAGTTTTTGCAGGCCGTATCGGTAACGGCCCGCCGCCGTGTTCGGGGACAGCTCCAAAAGTTCGCCGATTTCTTCAAACGTGTATTCATGCCAGATTTTCAGGACAATGACTTCCCGTTGTTCCACGGGCAGTTCGGCCAGACGGCGCATCGCCGCGCGTTCGTGCGGGGTTTCGTCCTGCGAACGATCAAACCAGCGGCGCGATTCCAGCTCGCGCGTCAGCCGGCGCCACAAGCTGCGGCGATAATTCAACGCCCGGTTGCGAAAGCTGCGCACGCAATAACGCTCCGGCTGCATCGGCGCCTGCGGCCGCCCCAGGAGCGCAACGAAGGTTTCCTGGAGGACATCCTCCGCTTCATTGTGGCTCAAGCCCAGAGCCCGGCCGTAGAGAAGCAACTCCGCGGCCTTCGTTTCATAAAGCCGTTCGCACCAACTTGCTTCGGTTTTCACGCTCACACAGTCTCACTCGATAGACACCGGTCCAGCCCGATTTGTATAAAATTTGTATAAAAAATCCCGGCTATCACTCGAACCCCAGCAACCGTCCCCCTTGATAGGTCATGAAGGCCAGCACCCACGCCAGCGCGCCCATGTAGAGCCACTGAAACAAGGGCCATTTCCACGAGTTGGTCTCGCGACGGACTACGGCGACCGTGCTGGCGCACTGCAATGCGAAGACGTAGAAAACCATCAGCGTCACCGCGACCAGCGGGGTGTAAACGGGCGAGCCGTTGCTTTTCTTTTGCAGTCGCAGCGTCTCGGCGAGGCTTTTGATGCCCGACTCGGACCGGTCGTAACCGCCGATGTTATAAACCGTGGACATCGTGCTCACAAAAACTTCGCGCGCGGCAAACGAGGCCACGATGCCGATGCCCATCTTCCAATCAAACCCCAGCGGCGCGATCATGGGCTCGATCGCCCGGCCCATTTTTCCCGCGAAGCTGTTCCGCAATTGTTCGCCTGCGAGTTCATTTTGCGTTGAACCGTTAAATCGTTGAATCGTTGAATCGGCCCCCTGTGTTTCCGATTGAACGGTTGAACGGTTGAACGGTCGAAGGTTCGCGCGCGGATAGGTCGCCAGCCCCCAAAGCAAAATGTTGATGCCCAGAATCACCGTGCCCGCGCGGCGGAGGAACAATTTGGAACGGTCCCACATGTGGCGCAGCACGACGCGCAGCAACGGACGTTTGTAAGGCGGCAGTTCCATGATGAGCAGCGGCGTCTCGCCTTTGAGCAGCGTCTTTTTGAACAGCCACGCCATCAGCAACGCGACCACGACCCCGAGCAGATACATCGTGAGCATGGTCAAGCCCTGCAGTTTAACGAAACCCAAAACACGTTCGTCCGGAATGCACGCGCCGATCAGCAGGGTGTAAACCGGCAGGCGCGCCGAGCAGCTCATCAGCGGCGCGACCAGAATCGTCACCAACCGGTCCTTGGGCGTTTCAATCGTGCGGGTCGCCATGATGCCGGGAATCGCGCAGGCAAACGAACTGAGCATCGGGATGAAACTCTTGCCGTGCAGCCCCACCTTGCTCATCAGCCGGTCCATCAGAAACGCCGCGCGCGCCATGTAACCGGTGTCCTCCAGAAAACCGATGAACAGGAAGAGCAGCAGAATCTGCGGCAGGAAGACGATCACCGCGCCGACGCCGGCGATCACGCCGGCAACCAACAAACTGTTCAGGTCGCCCTGCGGGATCAAACCGCCCACCCACGCGCCAAAGTTCTCCACCAACGACTGAATGGCCTCCATCGGGATGCGGGCAAAAGTGAAAATGCTCTGAAACATCAGGGTCATAATCCCCACAAAGATCAGCACTCCCCAAAAGCGATGCGTCACGATGCGATCCAGCTTGTCGCTGAAGGTTTCCTCCGACCTCGCGATCTGGGTTGTGACCTCGTGATGAATCTGCGCCACGCGCGCGTAGCGCGCTTCAATCGCCGCGCTGCGCCAGTCCAACCCGGCGCTTTCCAGCCGATGCCGGGCGTCTCTCACTGCCTGCTGCATGTCCCCCGGGTAGTGGTTCGGGCTGGAGGCAAGCGCCTTCTCGTCGCTCAGAATCAACAGGGCTTCCGCTTCCGCGTCCAGCGCGCATGCCGGGAAGTTTTTGGCGTGCAGTCGGGCAATGGTTTCGACTTCGCGCGAAAACAATGACGGGAGATGCCAGAAACGCCCGGAGGCCGCGGCAGTGACTGGAGTTTGAATCATCGAAACGATTTTCCTGCGCAACGCCTCGATGCCCTCGCCTCGGCTGGCCACCATCGGCACGACGGGAACACCCAAAGTCGCGGAGAGTTTACCGCCATCGACCTGATGGCCGTTTTCCTCCGCGACATCCATCATGTTCAAGACAACGATGCCGGGACAACCCAGCTCGATGACCTGGGTGGCGTAGTAGAGGTTTCGTTCGAGATTCGAAGCATCCACCACGATGACCACGAGTTTGAGTGGCGGAACGTCGCCGAGCCGGTTGAACAGAACGTCGCGGGAGATCTGTTCATCGAGCGAGTTGCAGGCGGCCTTCCTTGCGTTCGACGGTGACGCCGGCGTAATTGCCCACTTTGGCGCGCAGTCCCGTCAGCGCGTTGAAGACAGTGGTCTTGCCGCAATTCGGATTGCCGGTCAACGCGACAAACAATTGCGGAGTGCGGAGTGCGGAGTGCGGAATTTTCTCGGCGGCGAAGAAATTCATCAAGTCCGGCTCGCTCAGATTAAGAATTTGCGCGGACAAAAATCTGATCTGCTTCATGCTTGCGCAAGGTCAGATGATAGCCGCGCACTTTGATTTCCACCGGATCGCCGAGCGGCGCGAAGCGGACCAGTTCAACCGGGGTTCCCACCAGCAGGCCCATTTCGAGCAGGCGACCACGGTGTTCGGAGGGCACTTTGATTTCGGCGACAGTCGCAGCGGCGCCGACCGGCAGAGCGGTCAGCGGTTGGCTGGCGGCGGGCATAGTCAAGCCACCTTCTCTTCCGCCCGGAGCGGTTCGACCCAGATTGAATCGGCCAGCTCCGCGCTGATGCCGACTCGAACGTTGCAAACCTGGCAGATGACGTTGTTGTGTTGGCTGAGGAGTTTGACGCGTTGTTCCTCGCAGAAGCCCATCTCGCGCAGGCGATGGACAATTTCGGGCGAAGCGGAAAGCTGTTTGATCCGGCAGGCCGCCCCCGCGCGCAGCTTGCTGAGGGGACAGACAAACGTCTGCTCGGAACCTTTCGCGGGTTTTGCGAATGACGGCTTTTTGCTCACGACGCGGTAAAAGTAACGTAATTGAGACTCGGTTGCAAGAAGGATTTCAACGCCGGGTCTTGGAACCTCACAATCGCGCATCCGAACCCTGAACCCCCTCACCCGACCTCTGGCCACCCTCTCCCATCGGATGGGGAGCGGGAAGGATGAGGGGACGGTTCATGGAAAGAATTCCACGAAATTTTCGCGCTTTGGACCCTGAACCTGGTAGGGACGGCGCGCTGCGCCGTCCGCGCCGCGCTCAGCGGCGCAATGATGCCGCCCCGCTGCTTCGCGGGCGGGGACATCGCAGCGCGATGTCGCTACCAAAGTCAGGTTCATGGGAAGAGGTGAAGGGGCTGGTATTCTTGGAAAGTTGTTTCGGAAGCGCTTGCTGCCCTTTCTATTGGGGAACTGATCCGATGAGCGGCGCGGCGAATCTTCCTGTTCTGTTTGACGGAGGTCTTCTTTTTCCCGCAAACTCGTCCCAGAACAATGAAAGGTTTGCGTGCTGGTGGGTCTGGGGGTTTTTTCCCGAACGATTCCAACCGGAGAACGGGAGTGGATCATGGATAGCTTCGGCGTCCATCGCCCGCGAAACGTCGATTGGGAGCGGGCTGCCGCCCTGCTCTACGGTGACTGGGGCACCAGCAAAGCCTACGTCATCGGAGCTGCGTTTCTCATTTGCAAGCATTTCCCCGATGGCGGTGGCGTTTACTCGGCAGCGCGACTGCAAAGCCGGTTTCTGGCTGTCACGGGCTCGTTGTTGCTGGTCGCGGACCTGACCGTCACCGCGTCGCTGAGCGGTTGGTCGGCCATGGCCTATTTTCAGGTTCCTAAGGAGCACATCGCCGCGGCCACGGTCGGCCTGATTCTTTTCGTCGGCGCCATTAATTATTTCGGCCCCAAACATACCGGCAGCATCGCGGTGTCGCTGGCCCTTCCAACCGTCGCCGTTGTGGTTGCGATCATTCTCCTGAGCCTGCCTCATTTGACCTTTGCTTACCTCGAGCCTTCCCACAAAGGCCTGGCGAAAAACTGGACGGCGTTCGTCGGCGTCATTCTCGCGCTGAGCGGCGTGGAAGCCATCGCCAACCTCACCGGGGTGATGAAACTGGATTCGGACGCCACGCTGGAACGGCCTGTGGTCGCCAGGACCGCGCGCAAAGCCATTCTGACCGTGGCGGTGGAAGTGGTCGCGGGCACGGCGTTGCTCGGCTGGGCAATGTTATCGCTTCCTCCGGAACTCAAACAACTGCTGATCGACCGCTGGGATGATATGCTCGCGGTGCTGGCCGAACAATACGGCAGGATGGCCTTTGGTCCGGCCTTCGGAACCGTTTTTGGATTGTTGGTCGCCCTCATCGTCGGGCTCCTGCTCGTGAGCGCGGTGAACACCGCGGTCGGCGCGCTCATTGGACTGCTCTATTTGCTGGCGCGCGACGGTGAAATGCCCCGGCCCTTCGCGCGACTCAATTCACACGGGGTGCCCTGGGTGCCTTTGTTCATCGCGACTCTGTTGCCAACGTTCGTCGTTGCTTTTTCGCCGAACCAGCTTTCGCTGATGGAGCTTTATGCCATCGGCGTGGTGGGCGCAATCACGGTCAACCTCGGTTCCTGCGCCTTCAATAAGAATCTGAAAATGCTCTGGTATGAGCGCGGGTTGATGGCCGTGACGTTTGTGATTCTTTTCGCGGTGGAAATGACCCTGGCGAAAACCAAGCCCAACGCCCTGTATTTCATCGTTTGCATTCTGATCGCCGGCTTCGCGCTCCGTGCCGTGACCCAGCGCCGCGCAGGCTTGAGGACCATCACCGTCAGCCGCGAAGTTGCCGCAGCCATCGCGCCGGAATCCACCCCCGACTTCCGCGTCAACTTGAATCCCGGCCAGGCCATTCTCGTCGCCGCGCGCGGCATCACTCCGGTATTGCGGTTCGCGCTGGAAGAAGCGCACTTGCGCAAGGGCCCGCTTTACGTTCTGTTCGTTAAAGAACTGGCCGTCGCGCTGCCAGGCCCATTGGAGAGCTCCGAGCGTCCGCGTTGGCAGGACGACCCTCAAGCCTCGCAGATCATGTACGCCATGCTGGAACAGGGCCGGCAGAATGACGTGCAGGTCATCCCGCTTTATGCCATCAGCGAAAACCCGGCCTCCACGATTCTTGATCTCTCGGCCACTCTGGGTATCGACATCCTCATGCTCGGCTCTCCGCATCGGAACAAACTGGTTTCTCTTCTCAAAGGAAATGTCGTAACTGAAGTCGCCAGGAACCTTCCGGAGAATATCCAGCTCATTATTCACGGGTAGCTTCCAATCATGAACCGTAGCAGCCGACGTAAGGAGGCTCCAACTCCCTTCGCTCGAAATAGAATGAGCCTCCTTACGTCGGACCTCCCCACTTCTGCTCCGCTGGCGAAAAAAACGTTCATTGGTCAAATTGCAACAGCCCGCTGTGTATGAAAAGCATTCCCGGTTTCTCCGAAAGATTTTAATGCGCACCTAGCTGCCGTTTTGACAGGAGGTTAAACAAACGAACCTCAACCGCGTCGTGCCGGTGGCATTGCCGGTGCTAAACGGGCGTGCTCCAGCAGGAACTCATTTGTTTTGGTTTCGCGCTTGCCACCGCGGGCAGCCTCGCTCCGGCATCTTTTCCACGCTTTCAAAACCCTTTTCCAGCCCGCCGTGCCACCTGCGGTCAGGTCTGTTGCCAGCCCGTCAGTCAAACCACAAAACAAAAACTATGAAGAAAGTCGAAGCCATCATAAAACCGTTCAAACTCGAGGAAGTGAAGGATGCGCTCGGTGAAATCGGCATCGAGGGCATGACCGTCACCGAAGTCAAAGGGTTCGGCCGTCAGAAGGGCCATACCGAAATCTACCGCGGCAGCGAATACACCGTCGATTTCCTGCCCAAAATCAAACTCGAACTGGTGCTCGCGGACAACCGCGTGGATGGCGCCGTGGCGGCCATTGTCAAAGCCGCCAAGACCGGCAAGATCGGCGACGGCAAAGTGTTCGTATCCAAAGTGGACGAAGCCATCCGCATACGGACGGAAGAGAAAGGAGACCAGGCTGTTTAATCTTTGCAACCCACTTCAACCCTTCAATGAAACGACTGATGAAAAAACTTATCCTCCCCCTGCTGGTTTTCGCCGCGATAGTCGCCGGCTGTCCGATGGTTCGCGCCGCTGATGCCGCAGCTAAAGCGCCGCCGCCTGCGCCAACGCTGGAACAGCGTGTCGCCGGCTTGGAAGCTTACCTTGGCAACACCGATCCAACCGCGCCGCTCAAAACCGGGCCCAAAGACAAGGACGGTAATCCGACCATCCCCGACGGGCTCACGACTCCGTCCGTGGGCGTGGCGGGTCCCGGCCACAACGCCTGGCAGATGACTTCCGCCGCTCTGGTCCTGTTCATGACCCTGCCGGGTTTGGCGCTGTTTTACGGCGGCCTGGTGCGACGAAAAAACGTGCTCTCCGTGATGGCGCAATGCCTCCTGATTACCGGCCTCGTGACTATCCTCTGGGTGGTCTGCGGTTACAGTTTTGTCTTTCACAGCGGTGAAACAGACAAGGGTTGGTCGTTTCTGGGCAACTTAAAGTTCGCTTTTCTCAAGGACGTCGGCTCGGCGCCGAACACCGATTATTCGTACTGGGTGTCACAAAACGTCTTCTCGATGTACCAACTGATGTTCGCCATCATTACTCCGGCGTTGATCATTGGCGCGATTGCCGAACGCATGAAGTTCTCGGCGATCTTCCTCTTCATGACACTGTGGATGTTTATCGTCTATTTCCCGCAAGCGCACATGGTGTGGGGCATTGACGGATTTATGAACGGAGTTTGGAATGCCAAGGCCCCCATTAAGGCAATTGACTTCGCCGGTGGCACCGTCGTGCATATGACCTCCGGCTGGTCGGCGTTGGTTCTGTGCCTGATCCTCGGCAAGCGCCTTGGATTCGGCAAAGAAAACATGGCACCCCACAGCATGACGCTGTGTATGATCGGCACCGGCATGCTTTGGGTCGGGTGGTACGGATTCAACGCCGGCAGCGCGGTCGCCGCGGACGGCATAGCCGCCAATGCCTTCACAACTACAACGATTGCCACGGCAGTCGCTTCTTTCGTCTGGCCAATGGCTGAATGGCTCACCAAAGGCAAACCGAGCATACTCGGCTTTTGCTCCGGTGCGGTAGCCGGACTGGTTGTTATTACGCCAGCGTGTGGTTTCGTAACTCCAAGTGGTTCGATAGTCATTGGCATTGCAGCGGGTTTGATTCCTTGGTTCTTCTGCTACAAGGTCAAAGGTTGGTTTGGCTACGACGACGCGTTGGACACCTTCGGCGTCCACGCGGTCGGCGGTACGTTGGGCGCGTTGCTGACCGGAGTTTTGGCCAGGAACAGCGCAAACGGAAACCTGGCTACCTATCTGAAAGACAAGGTGACCGACTCTTGCACGCAGCCCCTGGTCTTCGAGCAGATCAAAGCCATCTTCGTGACGTTGGTCCTGGCGATCGTCGGCACCGCCATTATCGCGTCTGTTGTCAAGGCGACCATCGGCCTGCGCGCGGATGAGGAAGTCGAAACTGTTGGTCTCGACCTCGCCGAACACGGCGAAGAGGGTTATCACGGCGCATAGATTCAAGTCGATTAACCACAAAACAAATCGCGTTCGCTGTGCCGGTTTGCGGGTTG
>QHPW01000265.1 GCA_003219675.1 Verrucomicrobiota bacterium | reverse complement strand
CCCGCGCGACGACGGTTATTCGGTCGGCGACGTCTATCCAAAAGGGGGCTATCGACCCTCCGAAGGCGTGCAGCGCGGATCCGTCCAGGATCTGCCCGTCTATCCCGGTGACCCCCTGACGCCGGATGTCGGCGCGACAAAAGATGCGAAACGCTTGTCGATTCAGGAGGCGAAAACAGTGCTTGAAATCCCGGTGTTGCCAGTCTCGTACGGCGATGCGCAGCCGCTGCTCGCGGCGCTGGGAGGTCCGGTGGCGCCGACAGACTGGCGCGGCGCTCTGCCCATCACCTACCACATCGGGCCGGGCCCGGCCCGGGTGCACCTCACCATCCACTCCGACTGGAGCCAGAAACCCATCTACAACGTGATCGCGATGATTCAGGGGAGCGAACACCCCGACGAGTGGGTGATTCGGGGGAACCATCATGACGGTTGGGTTTTCGGCGCCTGGGACCCGCTGGCCGCCAACGTGGCGCTGATGGCCGAAGCCAAGGCCATCGGCGCACTCGTCAAAGAGGGATGGAGACCGAGGCGCACACTGGTTTACGCGAGTTGGGACGGTGAAGAACCCGGATTGCTCGGCTCCACGGAATGGGTCGAGACTCACGCCGACGAACTGCGTCGAAAAGCGGTGCTCTATGTCAACTCCGATACCAACGGGCGCGGCTTCCTCAGAGCGGGCGGCAGCCACTCGTTGCAGACTCTGGTGAATCAAGTCGCCGCCGGCGTGCGCGATCCGCAAACGGGCGTAACGGTGATCGAGCGCCTTCGGGCGAAAATCCTGGTCGATGGCAACCAGAAGGGAGCCGATGAAGAGGACAAGAAGATCGCCAAACGGGTGACCTCAGGCGCGGCCCCGCCGATCAGCGCGCTCGGTTCCGGATCCGATTACACCCCCTTTTTGCAACACCTCGGGATTGCTTCGCTGGACATTCGATACGGAGGCGAGGACAAGGACAGTGGCATTTATCACTCGGTCTATGACTCGTTCGATCATTACTTGCGGTTCGGCGATCCGGATTTCGCCTACGGCGTCGCTCTGGCTGAAACCATCGGGCATGTCATGCTGCGGGTGGCGAACGCCGACCTGCTGCCGATGCGGATCGGCGACTTTGCGGACACCGTGGCGCAATATCGGGACGAGCTTCACAAGCTCGCGGACGACCTGCGCGAGCGAACCGACCAGCAACAACGGTTGCTTGATGAAAACGCTTTCAAGCTCGCCGCGGACCCGGCTGAAACCTATTTGCCGCCCGAACCCGAATCGCGCGTGCCGTTCTTGAATTTCGCGCCGCTCGATAACGCGTTGTTGAGGCTCAAAAAAAGTGCCGTGGCCTGCGACGAAGCCTGCGCGCAGGCCACCCGTCCGGATCTCAACGTGAACGATGCGCAGCTCACCCGCTTGAACGGTCTGCTCCAAGGCCTGGAACAGACCCTCCTCCATCCCCGGGGCCTGCCCGGTCGCCAATGGTACCGGCACATGATCTATGCCCCCGGACTCCACACCGGTTACGGCGTGAAGACACTTCCGGGCGTGCGCGAGGCCATCGAGCAGCGCCGCTGGCCGGAAGTGGACCAATATATGTCCATCATCGCCGGAGTGCTCAAAGCCTACAGCGACCGGTTGGAGGAGGTCACGGCGGCAGTGAAGAAAATGGCGCGTTATTGAAGGACTCACGAGCGTGGACCCGTATTGGCACGTTGCTGCCAGGGCTATTCTTTCTTCTCCAGACCCCAACGGATGCGGATGCGCCGCTCGATGACGCCGAAAAGAAAACGATCCAGCAGCAAACCGAAGAGGATCGTCACCAGCATGATGCCGATCACCTGAGAGGCGTCGTTCATTTCGCGTCCCATGTTGAGCAAAAAACCGAGTCCCACGGTCGATTTGATCAATTCCGCCGAGACGGCGCCGTGCCAGCCGAAGGTCCACCCCAGCTTGAGGCCGGTCATGATCGCGGGCAGGGCGGCGGGCAGGATCACCCGGACGGGCATGGCGTACCACCGGGTGCCCAGCGTTCGCGCGGCCCGGAGGTAAAGAGGCGGGATATGCAGGATACCGGCTGAAGTCGCGATGGCGACCGCGGGCGTAGAACTCATGATGATGACGAAATAAATGCCTTGTTCGCTCAGCCCGAAGAGGAGCAGAGAAATGGGAACCCAGGCGGCCGTGGGCAGGGTCTGCAGACCCAGAAAAAGCGATTTCAAACAACTGTTCATGATCGGACTGGTGCCCATTAGCAGTCCGATTCCCAATCCGATTGCGGCGGCGATGGAAAAGCCCATGGCCATTCGCACCAGAGTGGCTTTCACGCTCGGCAGCAGATAATCATCGCTCCCCAACTCCCACAGCCGTTTGCCCACCTGGACCGGGGACGGGAACAGGTAGTCTGGAATCAGCCCGGCGCTGAACAACATCTGCCAGACCGCAAAGATCAGGAGGTAGAAAAACGAGACGTAGAGGAAGGGTCTTTTAGCCTGCTCGCTTTTCATCGGGTTGACCCTCCAGTTCGGCCATAATCCGGCCGGCGTACTCGGCCACTTTAGGATCGTTGATGTCCCGCGGTCGAGCCAGGTCCACGTGGATTTCTTTCTTGATCCTGCCGGGCCGAGGCGTAAAAACCACGACGCGGTCGCCCAGGCACGCGGCTTCCCGCGAATCGTGTGTTACGGAGATGATCGTCTTCCCCGTCCGGGTCAGGATGTCCTGCAAATCGCCGTAGAGTTTCCCACGCACCAACGCGTCGAGCGCGGGAAACGGCTCATCAATGAGCAATACTTTCGGGTCCGGAGCCAGGGCGCGAGCCAGCGCGACACGTTGTTTCATCCCGCCGGACAGTTCATGAATCAAGGCCGATTCGAATTCCTCCAGATGCACCATCTTGAGCCAGGACCGGGCGGCTTCGCGCTGTTTCCGCGGGCGGAACCGGAACTGCGGTTCGTTCTTCAAGCCATACATCACATTCTTGATCACGCTCAGCCAGGGAAACAACGCGTGCTCCTGAAACATCATCAGTCGATCCCTGCCCGGCCGCGTGATCGGCCTGCCTTCCAGGGTGATTTCCCCGGCGGAAGGCGCTTCAAAACCGGCGATCAGATTCAGCAGCGTGGATTTGCCGCAACCGGACGGGCCGAAAAAGACGACGTATTCGCCTTCCTTGACTTCCAGCTCCAACGGCGCCAGCGCTTCGACCGTCTGGGTTCCGTTTTGAAACGTCTTTGACACGTTCGCCAACCGCAGCTTCACTGCGCGCGGCGCGGCCGACCGGCCCGTGGACTTTGACACGCTCGCATTCATCGGGTCATGGCGTGGCATCGCTGACTTCCGACAGGTTTTTCTCGCGCAGGACCTCGTTCAGCAGCTCCAGCGAATAGAGGCGCTCCAGCCGGGGCGCGCTCTTTAGAAACCCGACGCCGTGCGCGATATCCGCCGATTTCCGCAGCGAGGAGGCAATGGGGTCCCAGGTCAGTTCCACCCGGTTCAACGCGCGACTGATGACTTCAGGTTTCAATGCTTTGCCGGTTTCCTTCTTCAATTGTTCGTTCAGGATCTTGGCGGCGGCGGCCTTGTCGGCGTTGATCTCGCGCGTGATGGCAACGTGCGCTGCCAGCAAGTTCTTCAACATTTCCCGTCTCTCGGCCAGGAATCTTTTGTTCACGATCAGGTGCGTGGTCACGTAACGGCCCTCCGGCCAGAGCGTCTTCTCCTCCAGAAACAAGCGGCCCGATCCCTCCAATTGCAGCCGGGACAACCACGGCTCCACGGTCCAGGCTCCGTCGATCTGCCTCTTCCTGAACATGGTCAGTTGGTCGGGATTCGACAAGGGAACCAGCGCCACGGTCCCCCCCTTTTCTCTGAGCCGATAACCTTTGTTCAGGAACCACGCGCGGGCGGCGAGGTCCTGCGTGTTCCCCAACTGCGGCGTGGCGATGACCTTGCCGTCGAAATCCTGTTCTGTTTCAATCCCGGAATCCTCCCGCACGACCAGTCCGGCGCCGCCGCCGGCCGCTCCCGCCACAATGACAAATTTTTCTCCCTTCGACTTCATGTAACCGTTGATCGTCGGGCTGGGACCGATAAAGGCGGCATCGATGGCATTGACGAACAAAGCCTCAATTGCCGAAGGCCCGGCGTTGAGGGAAACCCACTCGATGGGAACCCCGATCGCCTTCTCGAACTCGCCATTCGCCCGCGCGTAGAGAGCTTGCGCATGAGTGACATTTGGAAAATAGCCCAACCGAAGCGGTTTGCCCGCCGCTTGCGCCTGCGACCCGCAGGACAAAAGCAAAATCGTCCACGCCACGCTCGTGACGCCTCGAACCGACGCCGGTGGTTGGATTGCTTTGCGGCGCATTTCTTATGGCTTCACCAGTTCGACCCAACGAATCATTCGGGCATCATGCATTCAGCACGGAGCCAAGAGCAAACCGGAATTGCTGCGGCGCATCGGACACTTTCCATGAACCGAAATGTAGCTATATATATAGATTTCCAACCTGCTGTACCGCCGATTTCCAATCGGCAGAGCGGGAGAGAAGGTGACCGGAGGATGGTTGTGGTTGAAATAAGTTCAACCACCCTCAGGGCGCGAGGTATCTTTCCCAGGCGGCCCAAGCGTCAGGCCAGTTCTCTTTTTGCGAACGCAAGTTCGCTTCCAGGTAATGAAAGTACCGGGGGCATCCGAGGCGCGACGTGGTCTGGCCCAGGGCGCTCAGGGCATCCTCCGTTCTGCCGGCGCGCCGGCGCAGCTCATAAAGAGCATAGGCAACCGCGAAATCGTCAGGCGCCTGATAGAGGCGCCGACGCAGTTCGTCCTCCGACGATTGAGCTTTCAACTGCGGCAGCACCGGGCGTGCGGAAAATCTCTCGGCAAGGTTGCAAGCCGCCGCGAAGCCGCCCCGCTGTGCTTGAACCGCCGCCAACCCGAACCACGCGGTCTCCAGCCAGCCCGGATGATGGTTGAGCGCTTCTTCCAGCAACTCCCCGTCGCCCTTTCGTCCCCACTGATCAAAGACCTGCTTTCGCTGTTCTCTGGTCAGGCTGCTCAGTTCCGGATCCTCCAGCAGCAGCTTGTCCAGTTCCTGTCGAAATTCCTCCCGCGACGCTTGCGCCATGAAAATCACCAGCAATTCACGGTCGTTGAAGGCCAGGGAGAAGAGTTCTTCCTCAACTCCGGGCAGCCCCCGGCCCTGTTCGAGGATCTGACGGAAATAATCCCCCCGCGCCGGACCCGCCCTTCGCAAAGTCTCGACCCATGCGCCGAACGCCAGCGGAGGCGCGCCGGCCAGCCACGCCCTCGCTTCCTCGAACGGGACCCGCGGGTCTCTCGGTTCCAGGTAACGCGCCCTGCTGAAATCCAGGAGTGGCCGGGCGCGCGGAGTTAAGGAGTAAACCCCGGCCAGAGCGCGGTAGAAATACAGTTCCCAGCCGAGCGGCGCCCAGCGCAAGGCCGAGTCCACGTGGATCATCACCCGGTCGTAGCTCCCCCCGTTCATCGCCAGATCAATGCGGTGACCGAGCCGGGCTTGTTGCGCCGAGGTGGGAAAACCCGGATAGCCCAGGACCGAGCCGCCCCAGGCCGTCGCCACCACGACCAGAAGCGCCGCAAGCAGTCGGAATACCACCGGGACAATCCGTCTTTCCACCGTGGGCGCCGCGAGCGGCTCTCGCAGCAGCCCGAGCAGCAAAGCCGCCGGCCACACCGTCCCCATCCTGTGCCCCGAGACGTCCACGAACCCGTGCAGAAGGAACAGCAGCCCACACACCACCAGGGCGGCGCGGAGATGAAAATTCGGCTCGCCCGGACGCGGACGATTCGCGGCCAGGTAACCAAGGACGGCGACAAGGATGAGCGGCGGCGCGAGCCAGCCCAGCTCGATCCCGGCCCAGAGCCAATCGCTTTCCGGATGGACTGCCTTCGAGCCCGTCGGAATCATCACTTTGTATTGGGCAAAGACATTCTCGAAATTGCCGAGGCCAATGCCGTGCCACGACGCGGCGCGCAGCAACGAAAAGGCGCCGGGATCGAAACGTTGTTGCAGTTGCTGCCCCAGTGAGGGCAGCGCCTTGTCCGGGCGGATGAACCGTTCCAGCGTCTTCCCACCGAAAGCGAAGAAGAGCGTCAGCAGCAAGAGAATGCCCGAGATCAACCCGCAGAACCGACGGAGGCTGCGCGAGCGCCACGTGGTCCAGGAAATCCAAACGACGGACCCCAGCAAATAAAGCAACACCCCGGCGCGCGAACCGTTGACCACGAGCGCCGCGCCCAGCACCGTGTAGCCCCCCAGCCAGGCAGGCGCGGACCTCCGACCGCGCGAGCTGCCGTGCGCCGCCAGCGCCAGAAAGATGATGCCGCCGAGCGCGAGCAGGTTGCCCGTCTGGTTCCGATTCGGAAAGAAACCGAAATCGTTCATCGATTTCCAGAACGCCGGGCGGATTCCCCCGAAATGGCAGACCAGGGCAGCGGACGTGATCACCAGCAGGCCTGCGGCGTAAACGCCGAGCAGACGCTCACGCGACAACGTCCAGGACCGCGAAAGCAGCCAGCCGGTCCACAACAAGCCGGACGCCAACAGCAGGCCGTTTTCCAGTGTGATCCAAGGCTGCATCGAGAGGCTGCGGGCAAGCGTCAGGTTCAACTCGCCTGTCAGCGCTCTGCGCATGGGCAAGGAAGAGAACCACGCCGCCGGAAGGAAACCGCAAAGCGCCAGCGCGATCACCCCGTAAGCCGCCACGACCAGCCAGACGGGGAGACCTTTTCGAGGCGGGTCGATCAAGATGAGGACCGCAGCGCAGAAGACAACCAAGGATTGCGCCCAAAGTTCGGTTGCCCCGCCCAGGACCGGGGCGAGCAGACTCAACAGCACTGCGGCGAAATCCACGGCCTTGTGGCCGGGATTTACCAGACGTGGCGCGCCTTCAACGATGGTGTTGTATTGATGCGCTGTCTTCCCGGACCCGATTCCGGGCATCCGTGATGGAATTTTACTCATGCTCCCACTCGACAACGTGCGCGGCGCCGGTGCCGGCAATGTCTCGACGTTTACTTGCCTCCCTCGAAAGCCAGCCACGGCATGATGGCCTCCGGCTTCGTGTTGAAATCCATATTCTGCACCACCCAATCCTTTTCGGCTCTGTAAACCAGAAAACTCGCATAAACCACGCCGCGCTCGAAAATCATCGAAAGGTAAAAGATCATGCGCATGACACTACTAATAGCCCGGTTGGATTTGATCCGCCAACAGCAGTTGAAGCATTTCCGGGTCGAAACGGGGGTAGTGGTACAGTTTGCATTTTCGGTGGGGCTAGCGTCCGCGCGAGCCGACTCGTCAGTAGCCTGGCAACACCAAACTGTACCCACTACCGAAACGGGGCGCATTTTGACAGTGCCCCCGGAGCGCCGGTCTCCGACCCGGCGGTATTCAAAGCACCCCGAAACGCGCCGGATCGGAGATCGGCGCTCCGCGCTGCCAGTCGAGTCGGGGGGCAGTGTCAAGAAGCGCCCGTCGGGAGTGCCTTAATTTGGTAGCGGCGGTCTGTGACCGCCGAAAACGGCGCTCATAGAGCGCCGCTACAGTTTAGATTTGAAATTAAGGCACTACCCGCCCGTCGAAAAGACCCGGTGCTTCAGAGCACTTGACTCATGGGTGCGGAGGTTGGAAAGTCCGGCGGTTCAGCATCGCACCAGAGGCTTATGAAAGAGCTTGCTCCGACTTCCCCGAGGTTGAGGCCGCGGTGTGCTCACTGCGCGGGTTTCACCTTGATCGAGTTACTGGTGGTGATTGCAATCATCGCGATTCTTGCGGCGATGTTGTTGCCGGCCTTGGGCAAGGCCAAAGTCCAGGCACGGACGGTTCAATGCGCTTCCAACATGAGAAACTGGGGCCTGGCCACGATCATGTATCTGGGAGATTATAATGACCGTCTGCCGCTTTTTGGCGACCTCTCGACCGATTACACCAAAGCGTTCTGGCACGCAAAGCTGGCCCCTTACGTGGCAAAGCAAATGCAGGAAGGAAAAGTCTTCACCCAGACGGAAGTTTTCAGCTACGAGTTGCGCCGGTGCCCCGGCGGCGGCTACGGGCCTCCGCCGTTTTCGCGCTCGGGAGTTTCATCGACGAACTGGAATTGTTGGATCGGGGCAAACTTTGGCGCCTTCGGCAATCCGCTGACCGGCCCGTTTTACTACGGCGACCACACGCCCCCTTTGAATGTCTCGCGCATTGCGAAACCTGCCGACGCGATGATGTTCATGGACACCGTGACGCACTACGTGTATTCGCCGGTGGAAATGAATTACCGCTTCACGCTCGATCTTAATCGCGACGGCGTCGTGGACAGCATGCCGCAATACCCTGACACCCCCTTTAATTTCGGCCGACCCACGGTGCACAACAACGGCGCGAACGTCACACTGCTGGATGGGCATGTCGAGCGGGTCGGCTTCAAGCGTCTCTGGCAAGTCGATGCCGCGAAAAAGGTGGTGCACTCCTTTTGGTATATGGAGGATTGAATTGAACGGAGATGGATTACAAGTGAAACGCATCCAACAATTCGTTCTGGCAGGCCTGCTTCTGGCGGGCCTCGCCGTTCTTTGGACGGAACGACGCAAAGTGGACGCCCTCCGGCAGGAGAACGAACGACTGATCGAGGAACGGGCGGCCGCGCAACGATTGATCAGCGAACGGCAGACCCGTCAGAGCGGACCGCAGAACGAAGAGCTGGCGCGGCTGCGAACCGAAGCCAGCGAAGTCCATAAGTTGCGCAATGAAGTAAGCCAGCTTCGCGCCGGCGCAAAGGAGGTGGATCGGCTGCGGACGGAGAACCAGCAACTTCGCGCGGCAGACCGACAGCTTCGTGCCGCGCCGACAACGGGCGTGACCACCCCGGCTGCGGCGGCAGGTTCTCAGGAAGGATACTATACGAAAGAGAGCTGGGCCTTCTCCGGCTATGCCACTCCGGAAGCGGCGCTGCAATCGGCGATCTGGGCGATGCGCGAAGGTGACACCCGAACCCTTCTGGCCAGCATGGCCCCGCAGGAAGTGGCGCGAATGCAAAATGAGTGGGCCAACAAATCCGAAGCTAAGATCAGCGCCGACGCCAAACGCGGGACCGACAAGATCAGCAGCATTCGCGTCCTGGAGAGCAGGAGGCTTTCTGACGACGAAGTCGTGCTCACCGTTTACGCGGCGGGCGGCGAAGACAAAGTTCAAAAGATTTCAGTGAAACGCATCGAGGCCGAGTGGAAGCTCGCCGGCCGCAAGGAGGAGTGATTCCGGCCTCAGCAACGCTTCCATGAACCGTAGCCCCCTCATCCCGTCCTTCTCCCCCAGTGGGGGAGAAAGGTGCCCGGAGGGCGGTTGAGGGGGATTCCGAGCGGTTCATGGCTTCGATTCGCGTCCATTTTTTAGAGGTGTTCGCTCTCCATGAACCGGGGTGGGCAAGACTCCGTCGAGCCCTAAACTTCTATCCATTGGAGATCAGGGCTCGACGGAGTCTCGCCCCACCGTTCATGCTCCCAATACGCCGGGCAGACCGAGTCCGCGCCGTGTCATATTTCGTCGGACGAATTCGCCGGCTGGATAAGAGGCGCGCACTCCTGGCAAAACTCGTGCGCCAGGGTCACTTCCGCATGTTCCCTCAGGTAGGCTTCCAGCGGGTGCCACCGGCCATGGTAGTCCCGGATTTTCTTACAGGAAGCGCAAATGGGCAACAGCCCGCTCAGGGATTTGATGTCGGTGATCGTGGTTTGAAGTTCCTTAATCAGGCGTTCACGTTCCGTTTCGGCCTGTTTACGGGCGGAGATGTCGCGGATAACCAGGGCGAAGCAGCGCAAGCCTCCCTCCTGATCCCGCAAGGTGGTGATGACGACATTAGCCCAAAACCGCGCCCCGCCCTTGCGCACCTGCCGCGCTTCTTCTTCGAAATGGCTTTCGAGCAGCGCCTGCGCCAGCGCGCGTTCCGGCACACCGCACGCCACGGCCTCGGGCGGGTAGAAACAGGAAAAATGCCGCCCGATAATCTCGCGCGCGGTATGACCCGTGATCCACTCCGCGCCTGAGTTCCAACTGCTCACTCGTCCTTCCCGATCCAGCATGCAGATCGCATAATCCTTCACTCCATCCACCAGGGCGCGGAAGCGTTCCTCGCTCTCGCGCATCGCCAGTTGCTGCTTGCGGTACTCGGCTCGTCGCGCCGCCTCGCGCACGGCTCGCTGCACTGCAGGAACCAGCGTGGACATGCGGCTTTTGAGCACGTAATCAATCGCCCCTCTTTCAAAGGTATCGATCTCCTTTTCATCTCCCATCAAACCCGTGACAAAGATAAAAGGAACATCCGGACATTCGTTCCGGGCCACCGCAAGCGCCTCGAAACCGTTAAAGGTAGGCAATGCGTGGTCGGAAAGAATCACATCAGGCCGATCCTCCTGCAGTGCCAGAAGGAAATCTTCCTGGGTCACTACACGCTTGAACCGATACTGGAAACCGCCTTTGTGCAGTTCTCGATCAATCAATTCAGCGTCGTCAACGTCATCTTCCAGATTCAGGATGTTGAGTTCTTTTTTCATAGGCAAAGAAGTTAGAACGCGCAGCCTGACCCGCGTTCAATGTTATGCATTTAAGAACTAGGCGCAGATATTTAACACTATTCACATTCTATTCACGACAGGATGTTATTCACACCTTGTTCACAAACTGTTCACCCTGTCGCCGTTCCGCGTCCTTAATCGGCGTTTGCCTCTGTGACTTTTTCCTGCCAAAACCGCTCTGCGGCCCGATGGTGTTGGAGCACCTCGTCCTTCTGATGAGGATCGTCCAGCCTGACTTGCTTCACGCGTTCGCGCACCCAATCGAGAAAGAACTGCGCTGAAGCCTTGCTGACCCGACGTGGTGCCGGGCCGATCTCGACGTAGAACGGCCCGGTCGATGCAAAGCGAAATGTGCCCGGCACGTCCGCTATTGCCCGGATCAGGAACCACCCGCTGTCGTTGAAGCGGACCGTGCCGAGTGAACCTGATCGCTTCCATTCAGAGTACGAAACGGCTCGTGTCACGCGGCCATTCTGGATGATCTCAAGGGAGGAAATGGGATCCCGCGAATCCAACAGCGCGTTCACGTAGAGATC